>NZ_WIWK01000010.1:0-90919 GCF_009600165.1 Pseudomonas sp. FSL R10-0399 | reverse complement strand
CCGGAAGGCAAACTTAGCGCCTGCCACCCTGATATGTGCGTTTGTCGGGCAAAGCGAAAGACAGTTGGCTCCTACAGGCGTCAAGTGTGCCCATTGTTTAGAACATCCCGACCTCAGGATCCGAAGGTTTGGATCCTGTGTGGCCGGGCAAGTCTGGTATTAAGTACCGCACTACAAAAATTGCCGCTTAAGGACCCCATTCCCATGCCGTTTTCTGCACCTGCCACCCGCACGTCCAACGGCGTGTTCGGCCTGTTTTGTCTGGGCAGTTACTTGTTGTCCGTGTCGTACGGCACGACGTTTTTGTTGGCCATGATGCTCAGCGCACACGGTGGCAGCGAGTCTGATGCAGGCACGATTATTTCGGCGGCCATGGTCAGCACGTTTGCTGCGGTGATTTTCTCCGGGCACCTGACCGATCTGTTTGGCGCGCCCAAATCCATTGCAGCAGGCGCCGTGCTGCTGGCCGCCGCGTGCCTAGGCTTCGCCAATGTGCAGACGTTCGGCGTCGCGGCTCTGCTGTTCGGGTTGCTGTTGGGCTTGGGTTGGGGGGTGTTTTACACCTTGGGCCCGATCATCGTGGCGATGATGATCGAACCCGCGCGCCGGGTTAAATATTTTGCCCTGCTGTCGGGCAGCATGATGACTGGCATCGGCACCGGCCCTTTGCTCGGCCGGGCCAGTGAAGCGCTGGGCTACCCGGTCGAAACCGCGTTTATCGCGGCCACCGTCGCCAGCTTGCTGGGCGGCCTGGCGTTTGTCCTGATCGGCCCGAAAATCAAGGAGCAAAGCGCAATTGTCGGCCCGGTCAGCGTGTGCAAAATCACACCACGTGCCGCCGTAACGGTGCTGCGTTCAAAAGCGCTGTTCGCGATTGTCATGGTCGGTTTAGGCGGTGCGATTTTTGGCGGGCTGTCGAGTTTTCAAACCTCTTACGCGACGCTCAATCAGCTGGATTATTCGCTGTTCTTTCTGGGCTTCATGAGCGCCGCGATTTCCTGTCGGCTGTTCATCGCGGGCTTTATCGTCAAACGTGACCCGTACTGGATGGCCTGTGCATTGACCGCCATGATCGTGCTCTCGGTGCTGATGTTTATGTTCAGCGTCACTTCCAGCGCGACCTATGTGCTGGCCGCGGTGACGCTTGGGGTGGGTTACGGGCTGACCTATTCAGTGATCAACGGGCTGGCCGCCAACGAAGCACCCGCCGGGCACACTTCGCAATCACTGGTGCTATTCAGCCTGGCGTATTTTATCGGGGTGTTTGGTTTTCCATGGCTGGCCGGGCACATCATCGTCAGTTACGGCATCCCGACCCTGCTGTCGATCATTCTGCTGATCGCGCTGTGCAACTGGTCAATCACTGCCGGCCGTCTGTTGTGGCGCACACGGACCGCCACGTGCGCCAATGCCTGATCACGGGTCACTGTTCAGCGACAAGCGCCTCCAGCGGAATGATCTGCGCGCTGCCATGGCGCACGCCACGCTCGGCCATGACCTGACGCGCCAGTGCTGAAACCTCCCCCACCGCGCCCTTGAGCACCGAGACCTCCATACATTTGCCCTCGTCGAGGTGCACATGCAGGGTCGACAGGGTCAGGTCGTGGTGTTCATGAAACGCGTTGTTCAGGCGCTTGGACAGCTCCCGCGTGGCGTGGTCGTAGACATAACTCAAGGTCGCCACACAGGGTGCCTCGGGGTCGTCTGCCGCCTGTTCCAGCAAGCCTGCACGCAACAAATCCCGGATGGCTTCGGAGCGACCTTGATAGCCGTGCGCCGCAACCCGCTCGTCAATGACGGTCAGCAAGGCATCGTCCAGCGAAATTGTGACCCTTTGCATTAAAATTTGCCTCGCAGTTATGAGCTTTTTACATAAACTTCACACCCAACGCGTGAATAGGCTACTGGCCATTAATCATTGGGAGACGCAGTGTGAAGCAGTCAAGTGTGAAAAAACAGCTTGCCCTCTGGATCATGGGCGCCTGCCTGAGCATCGGCACAATACCGGCCTACAGCGCCACTGCCGCCCCGACCCTGACCTATTCATGGCCCACCAATGCCGGGCCGCTGGACCCCAGGGGCTACTCGCCAAACCAGATGTACGCCCAGGCCATGGTGTATGAGCCCTTGGTGCGCTACACCGCCGAGGGCACGCTCGAACCTTGGCTCGCCACACACTGGAGCGTCTCGCCTGACGGCAAAACCTACACCTTCACCCTGCGTGACCATGTGCAGTTCAGCGATGGCAGCCCGTTTAATGCGGCCGCAGCCAAGGCCAACCTGGATGCGGTTTTGGCCAATGCCAAACGCCATCAGTGGATGGAACTGGTCTCGACCCTGGACCGTGTTGAAGCCCCCGACGAACACACCCTGGTGTTGCACCTCAAGCACCCGTATTACCCGACCCTGATGGAACTGGCGCAAGTACGACCGCTGCGTTTTGCCGCGCCCGACGCCAAACCCGGCACACCGGTCGGCACCGGGCCGTGGGTATTGGCGCAAACCCGGCGCGGCGAGTACGACCGTTTCGAGCGCAACGAGCATTACTGGGGGGCCAAACCGGCTTATGGCGCGGTACTGGTCAAAGTGATTTCTGACCCGGACAGTCGCGCCATTGCCTTGCAAACCGGCGAACTGGACCTGATCCAGGGTGCCGAAGGCGAGATCTCCCCCGGGACCTTTGTACGGCTGCGTGACGCCGGTTTCAAAACCGCCATATCCGCGCCGCTGGCCACCCGCACGGTGGCGATGAACACCGGGCAGGCGCCGACCAACGAGCTGGTGGTGCGTCAGGCCATCAATCAGGCGGTAGACAAAGACACCATCATCGCCAAGGTGCTGCACGGCCTTGAGCCGCGTGCCGACGCGCTGTTTTCCAGCAACATGCCCTACGCCAACATCGGCCTTAAAGCCTTGTCTTATGACCCCGATCACGCCCGGCAAGTCCTGGACGCTGCGGGCTGGAAAATACCTGCCGGTAAAACCGTCCGCGAAAAAGACGGCCAGCCGTTGAGCACCGAACTGGTGTTTCTGGGCACCAGCGCGCTGCAAAAAAGCCTGGCTGAAATTATTCAGGGTGAGTTGGCCAAGGTCGGCATCGAGGTCAAGTTACGCGCCGAAGAAGAAGGCTCATTGGTGCAGCGCCAACGCGAGGGCCGCTTCGGCATGATCTTCGCTGATACCTGGGGCGCGCCGTACGATCCGCACTCGTTTGTAAGCTCCATGCGCTACCCAGGGCATGCCGATTACATGGCCCAGCGCGGGCTGCCGATGAAAGATGCGATTGACCACGAAATAGCCGAGGTTCTGGGGCAAACCGACGAAGGCAAACGTGCCGAAGGTTACCGCGAGATCCTCACCACACTGCATGACCAGGCGGTGTACCTGCCGGTGTCGTACCTCACGGCCATCAGTGTCAGCGCCAAAGGGGTCGATAACGTGCAATTCGGCAGCACGCTGTTTGACGTGCCCTTTGAGGCCATGCGCCCTGCCACCGGGAAACCCTGAGCCATGCTGCGTTATATCGTTTTGCGGCTTTTGCTGCTGGTTCCGGTGTTGCTGGGGGTGTCGTTGATCGTCTTTGTCCTGCTGCACCTGGGCAATGGCGACCCGGCGCTGGATTACCTGCGCCTTTCACAGATCCCGCCCACCGATGCGGCGCTGGCCGAGGCGCGGCATGCCTTGGGCCTCGACCGGCCTTTGGTTGAGCAGTACGTCAGTTGGCTATGGAACGCTGTGCACCTGGATTTCGGCACGTCGTATATCACCGGGCGCCCGGTGCTGGATGACGTGCTGTATTACCTGCCCGCCACCCTGCAACTGGGCGGCCTGGCGTTGTTCGTGACCTTGCTGATGAGTATTCCGCTGGGCCTGGCGGCGGCCCGCTGGAAAGGCCGCTGGCCGGATCAAGTGGTGCGTTTTATCACCTTTATCGGGGTGTCGATGCCGAACTTCTGGCTGGCTTTTTTGCTCATCGCCCTGCTCTCGCTGTGGCTCGGCTGGCTGCCGCCCATGGGCCGTGGCGGCCCGCAACACTTGGTCATGCCGGTGCTGGCGATTGCCCTGATGTCGATGTCGATCAATGCCCGCCTGCTGCGCGCCAGCCTGCTCGATGTGCGCCAGCAGCGGCATGTGTTTTACGCCCGGGCGCGCGGCCTGAACGAGCGCCGGGTTTGGCGCGACCATATTCTGCGCAACGCCTGGATGCCATTGGTCACCGCCACCGGCATGCACGTTGGTGAGTTGTTGGGCGGCGCATTGGTGATCGAAACCATTTTCGCCTGGCCCGGTATCGGCCGTTTTGCGGTGAGCGCGGTGCTTAACCGCGACTTCCCGGTGATGCAATGCTTCACCTTGCTGCTCACCACGCTGCTGGTGCTGTGCAACCTGGTGGTCGATATCTGCTACGCCTGGCTCGACCCGCGCACGCGTCTGTCGGGGGTGATGGCATGAGTAGCGTGAACGCTGTGTTGGCAGGTAAAAAAAGCGGCCTGCGTGTCGGTTATGTACTGGTTGCGCTGCTGCTGATATTCGCTTTATTCGGGGCCTGGATCGCGCCCTACGACGCCACCCTGGTCAACCTTGACGACCGTTTGCTGCCCGCCAGTACCAGCCATTGGCTGGGCACCGACCATCTGGGCCGTGATGTGCTGTCGCGGTTGATTGTCGGCACGCAATGGTCGCTGGGCAGCGTGGTGCTGGTGTTGGGTCTGGTGCTGATCTTGGGCGTAACCATTGGCGGCATCGCCGGGATTGTTGGCGGCAAGGTCGACATGTTTTTGATGCGCCTGTGTGACATGTTCCTGACCTTTCCGACCCTGGTGCTGGCGTTCTTCCTGATTGCCCTGCTGGGCACCGGGCTGACCAACGTGATTATCGCCATCGCCCTGTCGCACTGGGCCTGGTATGCGCGCATGGTGCGCGGCATGGTGCTGGCCCAGCGCAACCGTGACTACGTGCTGGCTTCGCGGCTGTCCGGGGCTTCACGTCTGACCCGCCTGCGTCAGCATGTGATGCCCAACGTGGTCGGGCAGTTGCTGGTACTGGCGTCGATGGACATTGGCCACATGATGCTGCACGTTTCAGGGCTGTCCTTCCTCGGGCTCGGGGTCAGCCCGCCGACGCCCGAGTGGGGGGTGATGATCAACGACTCCAAGGAATTTATCTGGACCCACCCGCAACTGCTGCTGTGGCCGGGGCTGATGATTTTTATCTCGGTGATGGCCTTCAACCTGCTCGGTGACGCCTTGCGCGACCGGCTCGACCCCAGCGTACTGGCGGAGATCAAGGAATGACCCGGACCCTGAGCATTCAAGGCCTGTGCCTCAAACATCAGCAACGCACATTGGTGGACCAACTCGACCTCACGCTCAAGGCTGGCGAGGTACACGCACTGGTGGGCGCCAGCGGCTCGGGCAAGTCCCTGAGCTGCCTGGGCATTCTCGACCTGTTGCCTCCCGGCGTGCACAGCCAGGGCGGTACGTTGCGTCTGGACGGCCACGTGGTGCAACCGGCGCAGTTGCGCGGGCGCGAGGCCGCGCTGGTGCTACAAAACCCGCGCAGCGCTTTCAACCCGGTGCGCTCATTGCGTCAGCATGCCCAGGAGACCCTGCGCAGCCGAGGATTGCGCGGGGTGCACGCCGATCAATTAATTATCGACACCCTTAACGAAGTCGGCCTCAACGATGGGCCGAGGGTGCTCGATTCTTTTGCTTTTCAGCTCAGCGGCGGCATGTTGCAACGCTTCATGATTGCCCTGGCGCTGCTCGCAGACAGCCACTTTTTGTTGGCCGACGAACCCACCAGTGATCTGGATGTTATCGCCCAGGCACGCTTTCTCGACTTGCTGGAGCGCTTGGTCGCAGAGCGAAACCTCGGAGTGCTGCTGATTACCCACGACATGGGCGTGGTTGCGCGTTGTGCCGATCAGGTGTCGGTCATGGCCCATGGGCGCATCGTCGAACAGGCCGATGTCCACACCCTGTTCAACACCCCGCAAAGCGAAGAAGCGCGCACGCTGCTGGCCGCGCACCATGCATTGACTCTGGAGACCTGCACGCCATGACGCTTATTCAGGTATGCGATCTGAACCACGGTTACACCGCTGGCGGAATGTTCAGCAAACGCCACCGCGTGCAGGTGCTCAAAGGCCTGAACCTCGACCTGCACGCGGGCCAGAGCCTTGGCCTGCTGGGCGCAAGCGGCAGCGGTAAAAGTACCCTCGCCCGCTTGCTGATGGGCCTGGAAACACCCGTTCAAGGCACTGTCCTGTTCGAGGGCCAGACGATACAGGGGCTGGACCCGCAGCACTTTCTGCGGCGGGTGCAAATGGTCTTTCAAGACGCCATCAGCGCCTTCAACCCCCAGCGCAGCATTGGCTGGAGCATTGCCGAGCCGCTGCGCCATCTTTCGGACATGAACGCCGAAGCCATCCAGGCCCGCGTGGAGCGCCTGTTGCTGCAGGTCAAACTGTCGGCCAGTGACAACGACAAGTTGCCAGCGCAACTCAGCGGCGGCCAGTTGCAACGCGCCGGTATCGCCCGGGCGCTGGCGATAGACCCGCAGATGATCATCCTCGACGAAGCCCTGTCCAACCTTGACCGGGTATTGCAGGTGCAAATACTCGACCTGCTGGCTGACGTGCGGCGCGAATCCGGCACCGGTTTTTTACTGATTACCCATGATCTGAGCCTGGTCCGGCGGTTTTGCCAGCGGGTGGTGGTGCTGGCTGATGGCAAGCTGGTCGAAGACCGCGAGGTCATCCCCGGCATGCGCTTCGAACACCCGGCGGCACGCACCCTGCAAGAGGCGGTATTGCCGGCCATGCCGTCCAAAGTCCGCGCCAGCTAAATACAAATGGTAAAGATTTGCAAATAGAAATGATTTGCATCCGTATAGATGTAAAACTTTGTAACCGATTTCGGCTACGCAGTTCCACATCCGGAGTATTCGCAGATCATGCACAAACTGTTCACCCTGCCAACGTCAGCACTGACGTTGGTTGCTTTAGGTATGTTCAATCACGCTTTCGCCGCTCAAGGCGCTGTCGACCTGCCCGCCACCACGGTCAATGCTGCTGACACCGAAGAGGACTCGCCACAGGGCTATCAGGGCAAACCCAGCGCCACCACGACCCGCCTGAACCTGACCGCGCAAGAAACCCCGCAAGGCGTTACCAGCATCAAGCGTGAGCAACTGGATGACTTCAAGCTCAACAGCATTCGCGATGTGCTGGACAGCACGCCGGGGGTGAATGTGCAAAAGGTCGAAACCGACCGTACCTACTTCACCGCGCGCGGTTTTGACATCACCAACTTCCAGTACGACGGCATGGGCATGCCGTTGAACAACGGGCTGCTGGTGGGCGACATCGACATGGCACCCTACGAGCAAGTGGACATTCTGCACGGCGCCAACGGGTTGATGAGCGGCACCGGCAACCCGTCGGCCACGGTCAACTTTGTGCGCAAACGGCCGACGGCTGACACCCAGGCCACCGTCAGCGTCAGTGCCGGCTCGTGGGACAAGCGCCGGGTTGACCTGGACGTTTCCGGGCCATTGACTGACTCAGGCAATGTGCGCGGCCGTTTTATTTACGCCAATGACACGGGCAACTCCTACCTCGACCGCTACTCCCGGGAAAAGAACATTCTCAGTGGCCTGCTGGCTTTTGACCTGACCGACAGCGACACCCTGACTGTCGGCATCGAAGACCAGAAGTCCAACTCCAATGGCGCCAGTTGGGGTGCACTGCCGCTGGCCGATGCCAACGGCAACCCGATCCACTATCACAGCACCCGTTCGAATATTTCCCAACCGTGGGTGTATTGGGACGTGCACACCACCCGCGCGTTTGCCGAGTGGGAACACCGCTTCGAGAATGACTGGAAGTCGACGCTGACTTTGACGGCGATGGAACACCGTGAAGACACCAACATGTTCTACGTCTACAGCAACAGCGCGTCTGCCACCGGCTATACCGGCTTGGCTTCCAAGTACAAGGACGATACCCGCGAGCTGGATGGCGATCTGTCTTTCAGCGGCCCTTTCAGCCTTGGCGGGCGTGAGCATCAGTTGACCTTCGGCGCCAACATCGCGCGCTCGCACACCCAGGAAACCTCGTTGTACGGCACCTCGTCGTACTACACCTCGGTGTCGCTGCAAGACGCCCTGAACGGCGATATCCCCAAGCCGACGTACAACATTGCCACAGACGCCGCGACCTCCAACTACACCGATCGGCAAAAGAGCCTCTATGCCGGGGCGCGGTTTAACCTCACCGATGACCTGCACCTGATCACCGGCGCACGCATGCTCAGCGCTGACAGCGATGGCGAAAACTACGACACCGCCCGCGATGTGAGCATTCATGGCAAGGTCACGCCTTACGCCGGGGTGATCTACGACCTGAGTGAGCAATACTCGGTGTACGCCAGCTATACCAAAATCTTTAACCCGCAATACAACCTGAACACCCAGGGCAAGGTTATCGACCCGCTGGAAGGCAAGAGTTATGAGGCAGGGATCAAAGGTCGTTTGCTCGACAATAAACTGAATGTCACGGCGGCGGTGTTCCACACCCAACAAGACAACGTGGCGACGTATGCCGGTTACAACCCCGCACTGGGCGGTTATGTGTACGATGGCGAGTCGTACAAGAGCAGCGGGATTGAACTGGAGGCGTCGGGCGAACTGGCCCCCGGCCTGCAAGTCAGCGGCGGCTACACCTATGTGTACATCACCAACGCTGATGATCAGCGCGGCAACAAATTTATCCCGCGCAATGCGCTGACCTCCTCCATGACCTACCAGTTGCCGATGGCGCCCAAGGTCAAGGTCGGTGGCAGCCTGAAATGGCAAAGCAAGGTCGAGAACGACACCACCCCGGCCGCCAGCCAGGATGCCTACGCGCTGGTGGGCCTGATGGCCAGCTACCAGATCGACCCGCACTGGAGCACCCAACTGAACCTCGACAACCTGACCAACCAGAAGTACCTGGACAGCGTGCGTTACGCCCAAAGCAATTTTGGCGACCCGCGTAATGTCACGGCGTCCGTGAGCTGGAAGTTCTAAAACCACCCGGCAGGCTGGCCCTTGCTGGCAAGCCTGCCGGGCTTCAAGGTTCAACCCCGTGGCAGCAACGCCAAAATCCGCTGGGCGATGTGCTCGGCGTGGGTTTCCAGAGCAAAGTGGCCGGTGTCCAGCAATTCCACCACCGCGTTGGGATTATCGGTTTTATAGGCGTGAGCCCCCGGCGGGATGAAAAACGGATCGTGCTTGCCCCAAATCACCAGCGTCGGCACCTGGGCAGCCTTGAAAAACGCCTGAAACTGCGGGTACAGGGTCAAGTTGTTGCGGTAGTCGAGAAACAGGTCCAGCTGGATGTCGTCATTGCCCGGCCGCAGCATCAGCAGCAGGTCCAGCATCCATGACTCCGGGGCCACCCGTTCTGGCTTTTCAACGCCATGTAGATACTGATAACGCGTGCCTTCCAGGCTCAGTACCGCGTTGCGGATAACCTCACGATTAGCCGCAGTCGGCTCGGCCCAATACGCACGAATCGGCGCCCAGGCATCGCCCAGTCCTTCGAGGTACGCATTGCCGTTTTGCGAGACCAGCGCACTGACCCGCTGCGGCTGTGCCACGGCCAGACGAAACCCCACCGGCGCGCCGTAATCAAATACATACAGTGCATACCGCGTGAGTTTCAACGCATCGACGAAATGCCCCATGGTAATTGCCAGGTTATCGAAGCTGTAGCTGTAGCCCCGCGCCTCAGGCACTTCAGTAAAACCGAAGCCCGGCAAATCCGGCGCAATAACCCGGTAGTGAGCCGCCAGCAACGGGATCAGGTCGCGGAACATATGTGATGAGCTGGGAAAACCATGCAGCAACAACATCACCGGTGCCGACGGATCACCGGCCTCGCGATAGAACACACGAACACCATCGGCCTCAATGTGTTTATAACGCACCACGGGGTTTGAATTGGGCATACAGACGCTCCTAAAGTAACCATTAAAATCAAATATTCGAGTTAGCTTTTAAAAAGCTGCGCCCAAATCAGTAACCTGTCAAATTAATTATTATGGTTACACCATCTAATTAGGTAACTACCCAGATCACTCATTAACGGTTACGATAGCCCAGCTTTTTCGAGGACCGACCATGAGCGCCACCCCCGCCACTCCACCGCTAGAGCCGTATGTACTGGCTGACCATCCCGTGCTGGACATGCTCAACACCCGAGCCAATGTCGAGGCTGTACCGGTCGACTTTTGGCAAAGCGATGCCGACGTCAAACGCTGGCTCGTGCGTCTTGAATGGTTTGCGCCGGGGGAAATACCCGAGTTTGAGGAAGGCGCCCTGCTGACAGCCGCACGGCATCTGCGAGAAGTGATCCGTGATCTGCTGGAGCAACGTAAGACGGGGCAGCAAGGGGATCCCGCTGCGCTGAACACCTTTTTGCGCAAGGCGGTGAGTTACCCGCAACTGGCCTGGAACGAAGCGGGCGAACTCAGCCTGCAACGCCTGCACAAACAGCAAACGGCGGAACAGTTTCTAGCGCCGATCGCTGAAGCCGCCGCTGACTTGCTGGTGAATGCCGATGCCGAGTTGATTCGCACCTGCGAACACCCGGACTGCGTGCTGTGGTTTTATGACCGCACCAAGGCTCACAAACGCCGTTGGTGCAGCATGGCGCTGTGTGGCAACCGCCATAAAGTGGCTGAATTTCGTAAACGCAAACTGCAGCAATAGCGAGTACGCCAAGGGCGTACTCGCCAATTTCATCTCAAGCTTTGGCTGCCGTCGGCACCATACGGAACGCCACGCCCAGTCGGTTGTAAGCATTCATCAGGCTGATGGCATAGGTCAGTTCAGCCAGCTCTTTGTCGTTGAACTCGGCGGTTACCGCGTCATAGTCAGCCTGAGGCACACCAGTCTGCTCAACCCGGGTGACGCTTTCGGCCCATGCCAGTGCTGCTTGCTCGCGGGCGGTAAACAGCGATTGGGCTTCGTGCCACACCGGCACCAACAACAGCTTGTCGACAGTCATGCCCAGTTTGAGCAAGTCACGCGAGTGCAAGTCGATGCAGTAAGCGCAGCCATTGATTTGCGACACCCGGAGGAACACCAGGTCGATAAGCATTTTGGAGAGATCGCCATTTTGCAGTGCAACGTGCACACCGCCGAAGGCTTTGAAGGCTTCAGGGGATGCTTTGGAGTAGTCGATACGCGTGCTCATGGTCTGCCCTTGCATTGATAAGTGGAGTGGCGCCATAGTGCGGTTTCTTGGCCCTGCCACAAAGGGCCATGATTCAGCTCCATGGCTGGACCATGATCGTGCTCACTTGTGCAGGCCTCCCCATGCAAACCTCTGTTCCCAGTTTATCGGCGCTTGATCCCGCTTCCAGCGAGCCGATTTACCGTCAGCTCTATTGGCGCTTTCGCGAAGCCATCAACACCGGCCTGCTCAAGCCGGGTGACCGCGTGCCCGCAGCCCGCGCATTGGCCAAAGAATTGGGGCTGGCCCGTGGCACCATCGACAACGCCTATTCCCTGCTCACCTCTGAAGGCTACCTGGTGGCCTGTGGTCAGGCCGGTACGCGAGTGGCTGACGGCATTAGCGGCACAAGCTCTTCACCACCCGCCTCCGCCATCACACAGGCAGCGCCCCATCAGACAATCCGCCAACAGTCGGCTGTGCTGCCGTTTCAAATGGGCGTGCCGGCACTGGATGCCTTCCCCAGAAAAATATGGGCGCAAATCGGCGCCCGTTGCGTGCGCGGCACACAGCCCCAAGACATGGCCAACCCCTCGGTCTATGGCTTGCAGGCGCTGCGCTCAGCAATTGCCACGTACTTGCAGGTGGCGCGCGGCATCGCCTGCTCACCGGCTCAAGTTTTTGTCACCGCAGGTTATCGGGAGACGCTGTCGCTGATCACCCACACCCTGCTCAAACCCGCCGACCGCGTGTTGGTCGAAGACCCTGGTTATCCGCCGACCCGGCGCCTGCTGCAAAGCCTGCATATCACGCCGGTTGCGGTGCCCGTTGATCAAGACGGCCTGCAAGTTTCAACGGCCCTTGAAATCGGCCATAACGCCCGCGCCGCCGTGGTTACCCCTGCGCATCAAAGCCCTTTGTGCGTGTCGCTTTCATTGCCACGACGGTTGGCGTTGCTGGAGTGGGCGAGCCAGCAAAACGCCTGGATCGTCGAAGACGATTACGACGGCGAATACCGCTACGTCAGCCGCCCGCTCCCCGCCCTCAAGAGCCTGGACCGTGAAGGTCGCGTGCTCTACAGCGGCACCTTCAGCAAGGTGTTGTTCCCGGGCATGCGCCTGGCCTACGTGGTCGTGCCTGCTGCGCTGGTTGAGCGTTTTGAGGAAAGCTGCAAGACCTTCCAGGGCGGTTGCCCGGAATTGAACCAGGCCATCGTCGCGACGTTCATGGCTGAAGGGCATTTCGGGCGCCATATCCAGCGCATGCGCAAGCTCTACAGCGAGCGTCGGGCGATGGCGGTGAACGGACTTAAAAGCGTGCTCGGCGAGCGGATCGAAATTGATGCCAACCCCGGCGGGATGCACCTCATTTTGCGGCTCAACGCGTCCTGAGCGGACAGCCTGATGGTGCAGCGCATGCGCGAAGCCGGGCTGTTTGCCGAAGCCTTGAGCGAATGGCATCAAGGCTCGGACAAGCCTTCAGGGTTGCTGCTGGGTTTCGCCAATATCGACTCGCTGGCCAGCGCTCAAGCGCTGGGCCAACGTATCCTGGCGTTGATGTAACCGCCGTGTCGATTCAGCTCGCCTATCAGCGCAGCGGCGGCAGACCGTAGGCGGCCAGATTAAACTCTGGCAACTGGCGAATAATCAGGTCCGCGTGGTGGTACTTGCTGTCGGGCATGGCGGCATCGGGTACAGCAATGGCAGTCATGCTGGCGGCCTTGGCGGCGGTTACGCCAAACGGCGAGTCTTCAAACACCAGGCAATCCTGTGGCGCAACGCCGAGGCGGCGGGCAGCGGTCAAGAAGATGTCGGGCGCGGGTTTGGCTGCGCCCACCTCAGGATCATCGGCCGTCACGATAGTGTCGAACAGCGCAAACCAGTCGCGATGCAACGTGGTTTTGTGGCCAAAGCCGCTGCTGGTTGAACTGGTGCCCACGGCAATCGGAATGTTGTGCGCCTTCAAGTGCCGCACCAGCGCTTCAGCTCCCGGCATGGCGAGGGCCTTGGAAAAATACCCGGCCATCAGCGGCTCGCGCGCCTTCAGGAACTCTTGCCAGGTAATCGGCAGATCCAGCGCTTTGACAATGTACTCAGCCAGATCCTGGGCACCGCGCCCGATGATGTGCTGCTTGATGCTCCAGTCATACGTGCGACCATAACGTTCGACGACGATCTGCGTGACTTCGGAGTAAATGCCTTCGGTATCCAGCAACAACCCGTCCATATCAAAAATCACGGCCTTGATCGGGCCGACAACAGTACGCGGTTTATTCATCACAACAGATCCTTGGTAGAAGGCGAAAGGATTGCAGCACCTTAACTGGCGGGCTTGCCTGAATGCCAGTGCAGACCCGTATTTCATTCATAGTGCAGTAGAGGCCGCCCCGTCTACGGAGGTCGTGTACGCCCACAAAATTGCGGGATGTTTCGCACAGCTTTGCCAATTGCTGAGGCTGCAGTACGGCGCCTATAGTCAGCGCTCGCCCAAATGGGCGACCGGGTTTGGCGACTTGGCGTAATAATTTTTGCAGTACGGTTGTTGTATTTGGCTAAGCGTGTATTTTGCTCGCTGTGCTTTATGGCAGCTGTGCGTGGGAGATCTTCGGGTCTGCCGGGTTTTGCTTAAATTTACCGGTTCGCCAACCCGCGTACAGCGGCCACCTGTTTTCGTTTGGCGACGAAAACAGATGGCTTAATCCGTGAAATTTAAGAGATTCATCCATGACTAATTCAGCGTACATCCCGCTTACTGCCATCGACTGCACCATCCCCGCCTTGCTCATCGACCGCAACGCCCCGCTCGACGTCTTGCACGCTAACGCCGCCGCCCGCGTACTGGCGGTAACCCAATTGATGGAAACCTTCTCCAGCCGCGACGTCCAGGACGCCGACGCCCTCGACCTCAAACAACTCGCCACCACCGCCATGATTTTGCTGCGCGACGGCTGCGACCTGCTCAACGTTTTGGGCTGGCGCTTACAACCAACCTGACCCGGTCACTGTAGGAGCGAGCTTGTCTCGCGATCTTTTGATCTTCTAAGCCTGTAGTCGCTGCAGAAGGCTGCGATCGAGGTGGTGAGCCACTGCGACGAAGCCGTAATGCTTTCTTGTGTACATATCCATTCGATGCATAACGGCTTTTTACGGGTTTCGCTCTTACAGCGAGGCACTTTTGTCAAACAGCCACAAAAGTACCCAAAAAGGCCTTGCCCCGGCGTACGGCCTCCCGAAGGGGCGGGTAGATCAAGATCAAAAGCCAGATCACAAGATCGCGAGACAAGCTCGCTCCTACAGTGACCGGGTCAGGTTTGCTCAAGACGTTGAAATACTCCACAAACCGGTAGGAGCGAGCTTGTCTCGCGATCTTTTGATCTAAAAGTCCGTCGTCGCAGCAATGGATATGCACTCACATCAAGAGCCCCCCTCACCCTAGCCCTCTCCCGAAGGAGAGGGAACCGATTGGGGGATGCTGAAGATATTTGGTGGCCTGTTTGCTGCGCGATAGCGCGGATTCGAAGACGGGGCAGCCGTTTTGTGGCAGGTGGGGTATTCCCACACAAACAACGGTATTGATAATTACTCTCAATTAAATTAACGTCGCCGCGCTTTCAGGCTCATCACTTTTGAGTTCACCCGTGAACGACTCCAACGCCAGGCTGCAACTCTATCTCGAGCATCGCGTCGCTTTGATCAACTACGCCAAGGTGGTAGTGGGTGATCACGCGCGCGCTGAAGATGTGGTGCAGGATGCCTTTTTGCGCTTTTGCGCCAGCACTGAAGAGGTCGTCGAGCAACCCGTGGCGTATCTGTATCGCATCGTCCGTAATCTGGCCCTGGACGCCGTGCGCCGCCAGGCCGCAGAGAAACGTCAGCAGCAGTCGCCGCCACAATGGATGCGCCCCGGTCACGAGTTGTCGCCCGAGCAACGGGTGGTGCACAGTGATGACGCCAGCCGTATTGCTGCTACGCTGGCCAGCCTGCCCGAGCAAATGCGCATCGCTGTGGAGATGCATCGCCTGGGTGGTTTCACATTGCAGCAAACCGCCGATCATCTCAAAATCTCGCTTTCCAGCGCTCATCGCCTGGTCAAGGATGCCATCGTTCACCTGGCCTCAAGCGTCGCCACCCACGACTCTGGCCACAGCGCGCACAGTAAGGAACGCCCGTATGCATAACGCCCCCCTGCCCCGGACTGTCTCGGCACAAAGCCTGGAAGACGCCGGCCAGTGGCTGCTGGACCTGCAACAGCAACCCGAGCGTTTCGAGGAGTTCGACCGCTGGTTGCACAGCCATGAGGAGCACTTTGAAGCCTGGGCGCAGGTCAATCGTGCGTGGGAAGCCCTCGGTTCGCACTCCCCAAGCACCGGGCAACAATGGCCACAGGCGCCTGCGAACGTCACAACGCTTAAACCGCGCCCACGCCTGCCGCTGTTGGCCGCCGCCTGCATCAGCGCCTTGGCGGTGTGCGCAGCGCTGGTGCTGAGCCCGAACTGGCGGGCGGATTACAGCACCGGGACCGCGCAGACCCGTGAGGTCACCCTGAGTGACGGCAGCCGCCTGACCCTGGCGCCGCAAAGCGCAATCAACGTGAGCTTCGACGATCACCAGCGCCAGGTCACGCTGGTGCAGGGCGAAGTGTTTTTCGACGTGGTGCATGACGCCAGCAAACCGTTTGAAGTGCGCAGCGAAGAAGCCGTGATCAGGGTCTTGGGCACCGCCTTCGACGTGGCACAGCGCCAAGCTGGCCTGAGTGTCGAGGTGCGCGACGGCACTGTCGGCGTCAACAAACAGTACCGGCTGGGCGCTGGCCAGCGTTTGTGGATCGACCGCAACACCGGCAACGCCACGCAATCTCTGGTCATGCCCGATGAAGTCGCGGGCTGGATCAAAGGTGCGCAGTTTTTTGAAAACGCCCGCGTTGCTCAGGTGGTGGAACAACTCGACCGCTACCAGCGCGGCTGGATCGTGATTAATGATCCGGCCCTGGCCAACAAACGCGTGACCGGCCTGTACGACATGCGCGATACCCGACGCGCGCTGCAAGCATTGGTCGCGCCGATTGGCGGTGAAGTGCGTCAGTACTCGCCTCTGCTCACGGTCATTAGCACTGCCAAAAAAGCTAAATGAAAAATATTTTCGTTATCACTGAAAAAAATCCTGAAGGTGTTCGTCTTTGTAGCTCCTTGTATTGCGAATGACTCGTAATACCAAAACGAAAGGCGATGAAGCATGGGTAACCGATCACACGTTGCGCACTCCAAAGTACCGGTGGCGCTGGCCGTACTGTGTGTGGCAATCAACAGCGCGATTTTCCAGCCGCCCTCGGCGGTGGCAGCAGAAGCCAACGCGCTGCCGAGTGATCAGGCTACCCGTTTCTTCGATATCCCGGCTCAGCCGCTGACCAACGCCCTCAGCGCTTTTGCGCGTCAGGCCAATCTGCAACTGGGTCTGGCGGCCGGGCTGGTAGATGGTCTGCAAGCCCCTGCCGTGCGCGGCAATTTCAGCAACGAACAGGCCTTGCGCCAGTTGCTCGGCGATGCGCCGGTCAGCTGGAAAATCGACGGCCAGCGCAGCTTGATCCTCAGCCCGCGCAGCGAGGCCAACACCGGCCTGAACGGTGATCTGGACGAATCTGAGCTGCTCGGCGCCGTGACCATCAAAGGTGGCCAGACCAGCCGTTTGACCGGCCCGGCCGCACAGGTTTACACCCAGGCGGGCTCCAGCGTGTACATCTCCGGCGAAACCATCAACCGCTTTCGCGGCTCGTCCCCGGCCGACATTCTCAAGGGCGTGCCTGGCGTGCAAACCGGTGACACCCGCAACGGCGGCGCGCTGGACGTGAACATCCGTGGCATTCAGGGCCAGAGCCGCGTGCCGGTAACCATCGACGGCAGCCAGCAAGCGATTGACGCCTATCGCGGTTACGGCGGCAT
Source organism: Pseudomonas sp. FSL R10-0399 (assembly GCF_009600165.1). Classification (NCBI taxonomy): domain Bacteria; kingdom Pseudomonadati; phylum Pseudomonadota; class Gammaproteobacteria; order Pseudomonadales; family Pseudomonadaceae; genus Pseudomonas; species Pseudomonas sp. FSL R10-0399. The sequence goes on along the minus strand of NZ_WIWK01000010.1, from coordinate 73,760 downwards.
GCAACAACGCAGTTACATCGACCCCGACCTGATCAGCGACATCACCGTCGATAAAGGCCCAAGCCTGGGCGCCGATGCAGCGGGCGCCATCGGTGGCATGGTGAAAATGAAAACTCTGCAACCCAAAGACATCCTCAAGGACGGCGAAACCACCGGTTTCCGTCTCAAGGGCGATATCTCCAGCAACAGCGTCGACCGCCCACACGAGTACAACGCTACTCCGCGCAAAGGCAGCAACAGCATTTTCGACCCGCAGGCGCATTCGGGCAGCGCGGCGTTTGCCAGCACCAGTGAAACCATCGATTTTGTCGCGGCCTACACCCAGCGCGAAAGCGGCAACTACTACGCCGGTAAAAAGGGCTTCAAGGATTACCAGGTGTTCAAACAAGTGCGTCGCTGGGACCCGGCGACCAAAAAGTACGTCTACAGAACCGAAGAGGCCAACGGCCCGGCCAAAGTGTTCAAAGCTGGCAACGAAGTGCTTAACACCTCCACCGACTCCAAAGCGGTATTGCTTAAGACCATCATCAAGCCGTCACCGGATCAGGCCCTTGAGCTGGCCTATCGCTGGACCGATGGCGAATATGGCGAAGTGATGCCCTCGCGCATCATCCGCAACACCACCGGCACTGTGCCGCAGTGGCAGCCCGGCTCCATGCGCATTAACGCCTACACCGCACGCTACACCTTCAAGCCGGAAGACAACCCGCTGATCGACTTGAGCGCCAACGCCTGGGTGACCAAGGCCCAGAGCAAGGCTTATAACGGCTTGAGTACCGTGACACCCTTGTTTGGCGGGGCTGATGAGCCGGATCAATTGAGCCCGGACGGTTATCAGGACGCTTTGCTCAACCGCAGTAAAGACCTGCGCTGGGGCACCGACGTGAGCAACACCTCGCGTTTCGACACACAGGTCGGCAAATTCGCCTGGAACTATGGCGCCTCTTACCAGAACGAAAAACTGCGCCCGGACGACAACTCGCCGGTGCTGCAATCTGACCTCGAACAAAACCGCTTTATCCGCAGCGGCGACCGCCAGGAAGGCAGCCTGGTGAGCTCGCTGCAATGGGCGCCGATCAAGCCGTTGACCTTTACCGTGGGCGGACGCTATAGCGAGTTCCACAGCAAAGACCACAACCAGTTGGCCAGCCCCGCAACCTTTGCCAACCGCCCGGTTCGCTGGACATGGCTGTACAAAGGCAATGACCGCTTCGGTTATGTGTACTGGCGCCCGGACCAGCAAGGCAACTTCACCAAGGACTCGCTCAACGCCACGCCGTACGAAAAAGGCACGGTGGGTGACACCGGCTACGATAACTTCGAAGCCAATGACACCGAGATGAAGAAATTCGCCACCAGCTACAGCTATGCCAAGCCGATTGAACGTCGCGACCATGCCTTCACGCCTTCATTCGGCGTGAAGTACGACATCAACGACAGCAGCTTCGTGTACCTCAACTACAGCGAAGGCGTGCGCATGCCGAGCCTGTTCGAGTCCACCCTGGGCTTGTTCACGGCGGCCGTGCCCGGTGCCAACCTGAAACCTGAGCGCAGCAAGAACTGGGAAGTGGGCGCCAGCACCCTGAAGAACGACGTGTTCCTGGACGGCGACAGCGCCGCTGCCAAGCTGGCGTACTTCGACAACAAGATCGAAAACTACATCACCCGCGACTATCAGGACATCTTCGCCGGCAACCTGCAAAACGTTGACAGCTTCAGGGTCAAGGGCGTCGAGTTGCAGACCAGCTACGACATGGGGCGCGTGTTCACTGACGTGTCCGCCACCTACTACCTGAACGCCAAAACTTGTGCGCCGGACCTGGCGCAAAAACTGCGCGACGACGGCACCCCGACGCCTAACTGCGTGGATGGCGGTTTCCCGGGTTCGTATACCAACACCCAAAACCCGCCCAAGTACTCGGTCAACACCACGGTCGGAACACGCTGGTTTGACAACCATCTGGTCCTCGGTGGGCGCATGGTCTACAACAGCGCACCAACCGCCAAGCTGAACAAACCGTGGAACGATGGCATTACCACCAACCAGATCTACTACCGCAAGTCAGCGATTTTCGACCTGTTTGCCAGCTACGAAATCTACAAGGGCACGCAGATCGACTTCGGCGTGCAAAACCTGACCAACGTGTACTACCTCGACCCGCTGGCACAAAGCTTTATGCCTGCACCGGAGCGCACACTGCGCACAGGCCTGACGGTCAAGTTCTGACCTGATTGCGGTTAAAACACGGGATGCCCACGGGCGTCCCGTTTTACGTTGATTACTATTGATGAGCTCATGACCTACCTGAACCAATCGCGCAAGGCGCTCTGGAGCGTGGCCACGCTGATCACCCTGAGCGTGTACACGGGCATCACCGTCTGGCTGTTGCACAGTTCACCGATTCCCTCGGCCGAGGCAGCACCGGCGGCGATGATGATCGAGCTGGCCGCCGTGCCCGTGGCACAAGTGGTCGAACAAGACCTGCAAGTGGCGCCTGACAAACTGATGCAAAAACAGATCAGCACGCCATCGGCCAAACCGCCCAAAGAGGTGGTAAAAAAAGTCACGCCCACCCCGCAACCGTCACCGGCCAAACAGGCCAAATCGCCCTTCAAGGACACCGCCCACGGTACGTATCAAAGCGCACCGCAGCAGGGAGCGGAGATTCAGGCGCCGCCGAAAAAGCAGGAAGAACAGCCGGCGGTGTCGACCACCACCGCCCCGCCCAAACTTGACGCGCAAAAGGCGGCGACCACTGCGGCGGCAGAGTCCTCGCGCGGCGCTGCTGATCCGGCGTTGAAAGTGCAATGGGAAGCGCAGTTGCTGGCACACCTGGAGCGCTTCAAACGTTACCCGCAAAACGCCCGCGATCGGGGTGACCGGGGCGTGGCCTACTTGCGATTTGAGATCGACAGCAATGGCAAGGTGCTAAGCGCCACGGTGGTGCGTTCAGCAGGTTTTAGCGAACTGGATAACGCCACCCTGGACATGATCAACCGCGCCTCGCCCGTACCGCGACCGCCAGAAGGCAGCAAGCTGCGGTTCACAGTACCGGTGGTGTTTTCGAAATAGAGCTTTTGTGGGAGCCGGGCTTGCCCGCGATGGGTTCGACACAGCGTCAACAGGCGCACCGGGTTGTACGTATCGCGAGCAAGCCCGCTCCCACCGGGCTTGGGGGCACGATTACACGCTGGCACAAAGAGTTACACATATGTGAGAATGATACGAATTCCTATTAGCATCTCTCTCCAGCGGCTCTGCATGTCATTCCTTACCCCGTCTTGCACATCCTCTTTGAACGCAGTGGTCGACGATCTGTTGGCCAGCTACACCGAGCTGCGCCGCTATTTGTGCGGGCGTTTGCGCAACCCTGACGATGCGGCGGATATTGCCCAGTCCAGTTTCGCCCAGGCCTATGCCCATGCGTTGAACAGCCCGGTGGCCAATCCTCGGGCGCTGTTGTTCAAGGCGGCGCGCAATCTGTGCATCGATCAATATCGCCGCCACAGCAGCGAGATTGCAGCGCTGGATGACTGGATGAGCCGGCTCGATGTGCTGAGCCCCACCGTTGAAGAAATCGTCATTGCCCGCGAGCAATTGCAGCATTTGATCGAACGCATCGAGCGCATGCCGCGTCTGCGCCGTGAGGTGTTTGTGCGGGTGCGGCTGGAGGGCTGTAGCCATCGCCAGGTGTGCGAGGAGCTTGGGCTGTCGGCCAAGTCAGTTGAATTGCACATCGCCCGGGCCGTGTTTGATCTGTCTGAACTGAGCCTGGCTTGCCGCCATGTCTGAGCCACTCTCTGCGCGCAAGGTGCAACAGGCACTGACGTACCTGGCCAAGCTCAATAGCGATGACCCTTTGCGGGTGGAGCAGGCCCACAAGCAACTGGCGCGCTGGCGCAGCCAAAGCAGTGAACACGAGCATGCCTGGCTTGAGGCCGAGCGGCGCTGGCAAATGATCCATCGGTTGACGCCACAGTTGCGCGGCACGGTGCAGTCGCAGCCGGTCAACCTGAGCCGTCGCCGCCTGCTGCGCCAGGGCACCGGGCTGCTGGCGGTAATCGGCGCATCGGGCTGGTTGAGCTGGTTGTGGCGCGAAACCAGACCTTTCACACAGTCGCTACTGACTGAACACGCCGAGCCGTCGCGGCCGGTCACCTTGCCCGATGGCAGCGAACTGCTGCTGGCCGCCGAATCCAACCTACGCGTTGAGTTCAACCACGCTCAACGCCAGGTGATGCTGCTGCACGGCAACGTGTATTTCGACGTGGCCCACGAAACCTTGCGCAGTTTTGTCATCAATACCCGACTGGGCCAGATCAAGGTGCTGGGTACGGCGTTCAGTGTCAGCGACCGTGGCGGCTGTATTCAGGTGGCGGTGGCCCGCGGCCGGGTGCATGTGCAAGAACTCAAGGGGGAAGCGAAAATCCTCACCGCCGGGCAGCACGTCAGCCTCAATGCCCAAGGCGAGGTGATCGCGCTCAATCCGCACCGCCAGGCCGGGCCTGATGTTGAAAACTGGCGCAAAGGCTGGTGGTCATACACCGATGCGCCGCTGTCCGAAGTGCTCGCTGAGTACAACGCTTACGCAGCCCGCCCTGTGCGGGTCAGCGCCGACGCCGCGCATTTGCGCCTGACCGGCAGTTTCCCCAGCGATAAACCGCAGATGCTGCTGCAAACGCTGCCGCGAATCCTGCCCGTGCAAGTGGTCAACAAGGCCGGTGAGCTCTATGTGCAATTGCGTTGAATTATTTTTGAGGGGTAAACGCGCCGAGGTCCGTCTTCACCCATAACTACACTCGAGTCAGGACTGACCATGTCGCATTACGCCTCCCCTTACCGCGCCCCACTGAGCCGCCTGGCACTGGCGTGCTCTCTGCTGTTCGGCGCCGGGACCGCTCTGGCGGGCAGCAACACGCCGCTCAACTTGAACCTGCCCGCACAGCCGCTGGAGGCTGCGGTTCATACCCTGGCCCGTGAAGCGGGCGTCGCCATCGCCGCCGACAGCCAATTGCTCGCCGGGCGCAGTGCACAGCCACTGAATGGTCAGTACACCCTGCACGAAGCCTTACAGCACTTGTTGGACAATACCGGGCTGGTTGCCAGCGAAGAAAACGGTGTAATCGTGTTGCGCCAGGCACAGATTGACGGCGCCCTGAACCTGGGTGAAACCCGGGTCAACGGTGCCGGCCTGGGCGCCAGTGACTTGCCTGAAGCCTACAGCGGCGGCCAGGTGGCCACCGGTGCCCGGCTGGGGCTGCTGGGCGATACCCAGATCATGGACACGCCGTTCAACATCACCTCATACACCGCGCAAACCATCGAAAACCAGCAAAGCGGCACCGTGGGAGCCGTCCTGCGCAACGACCCGTCGATCCGCTTCAGCACCGGCGAAGGTCACGCGTATGAGAACTTCATGATCCGTGGTTTTTCCCTCGACTCGGCAGAGCTGGCACTCAATGGCTTGTACGGCATGGCCCCGGACGGCCACGTGCCGACCGAATTTCTGGACCGCGTCGAAGTGCTCAAAGGCCCGGGCGCCCTGCTGTCCGGCATGGCACCCAGCGGTGGCGTGGGCGGCGTGATTAACCTGGTGCCCAAACGCGCCGGGGAAAAACCGCTGACCCGCCTGACCACAAGCTATGTGTCTGACGGCTATTTTGCCGAGCACCTGGATTTCAGCCGTCGCCTGGGTGACGAACAGCGCTTTGGCATTCGTTTTAACGGCGTGTACGGCGACGGCGACACCGGCGTCGACAAACAGTCCAAGGAACGCACGCTCACCTCGCTGGCCATGGATTATCGTGGCGACGGCTGGAAGCTCGCACTGGACGCTTATGAAACCCACGAGCGCGCCATCAACGGCAGCCCGATGATGGTCGGCTTCAGCGACATTGGCCATGTGCTCAAGGCGCCGAAAGCTGACACCAACATCCTCAAAGGCATCAGCGCCAAGCAGATCAGCAAGGCCGTGATTGTGCGCGGCGAATATGAACTCAACGACGACTGGACAACCTTCGCCAGCGCCGGCAGCTCGAAAAGCCGCTATCAGGGTTTTCTCAACGGCACCCGCCTGCGGGTCAACAATGACAAGGGCGACGCTACCGGCGAAACCTACAACCAGGCCGGTTATACCGCCAGTACCGCTTACGAGGCCGGTATTCGCGGGCATGTGACCACCGGCCCCATCGACCACAAGCTGGTGTTCACCGCCAGCCTGTTGCACCAGAACATTGGCCGGGCGCCCACCGTGACCGGCGCGCGCTACCCGAGCAACATCTACCACCCTGGCAAGCCGATTATTGCCGGGCACACGGGCTCCAACTCGAAAACCGGTGACAACACTCTCTCCAGCTTTGCCGTTGCCGATACCCTGGCCTTCGCTGATGACAAAGTGCTGCTAACGTTGGGAGCTCGTTCACAACGGGTGCGCCAGCAGATGAGCAAGCCAAAAACCTACGATGAGCAAGCCATCACCCCGGCGGTGGGCCTGGTGATCAAACCCTGGGATGTGCCCGTGTCGTTGTACGCCAACTACATCGAAGGCCTGAACCAGGGCAACACCGTCGGCGACGTGACAGCGGCCAACTACGGCGATCAGTTCGAACCGTATAAAGCCAAGCAAGTGGAAGCCGGTGTGAAATGGGACCTGGGCACGTTCACCCATACGTTGAGTGCGTTCCAGATCGAGAAACCCAGCCTGATCCTCAACAAGGCCAGCAACCTCTACAGCGACGACGGCAAGCAACGTAACCGTGGTGTGGAATGGAACATGTTCGGTTCGATCATTCCTTCGGTGCGACTGCTGGGCGGCGTCACTTACACCCACGCCGAGCTGACCCGCACGGCTAACGGCGCGCTGGACGGCAACACCGCACGTGGCGTGCCGAAGTGGTCGGCCAACCTGGGTGCCGAGTGGGACACACCGTGGGTCGAAGGCTTGACCCTGAACACACTGGTCATTCACAGCAGCTCGCAATACCTGAATGACGCCAACACCCTGAAAATCCCGCAATGGACCCGTTATGACCTGGGTGCGCGTTACAGCACGCGCATCCTGAGCAAAGACGTAGTGTTCCGCGCCAGCCTGGAGAACGTCGAAAACCGTTCCTACTGGGCAGGCGTGTTCAACGATGGCTTCGCTACGGTCAGTGAACCGCGCACGCTGAAGCTCTCTACCAGCATCGACTTCTGAGGTGAGCATGAGTCCATTCAATCGCTGGAGCCTTGGTTGCCTGTTTAGCGCCATGGCCTGCGCGTCAGCCCTGGCGGTCGAACCGCTCAGCCAGGGCCAAAGCGTGCGCGCAAGTGTTGCCAAAACCCTGCAGCCCAGCTGGAGCCTGGATCTCAAGGCCGGTGATCTGGTCCAGGGCAAGGTGGCAGGCGATGTCAGCCTGCGCCTGCTTGACGCGCGGGGTAATCCGCTGCGCCTGCTGGTGGATGGCGCGGACCTGTCGCGGGACTTTATGTTCGTTGCCCGCGAAGATGGCCAGTACCTGCTGCGCGCTGAACAATTGGCGACGCGCCCACAGGCCGAGTTCACCCTCACCTTGAGCCAGGTACTGGCGCTGAGCGAACAACAGCGCGCCCCGGCCGCCCTGCTCAGCCCGGCCTTGGGCCAATTGGCAGAGCAACTGAAACAGGGCGCCACCACGCAAGCGTTCTGGAAAGACCGCGAGCAACAAGGCACGCCACTGGTTGAAGCGCTGGCTGACAGCCCCAACGAGCGTCTGGTCACGTTTTTGTGGCGCGGGGCCCGGCAAAATGTGCGGCTGTTCGGCTCGCCTTCCGGCGGCCACGATGCCTTACAGCGCCTGGGCGACAGCGACGTCTGGTACGCCACGTACCGGGTGCCGTCCAGCGCCCGCTTGAGCTATCAATTGGCCCCTGACGTACCAGAGGCCGGCGATCGACGGACCCTCTTGGCCACGGCTCAGCGCGACCCGCTTAACCCGCACAGCTTCGGCAACCAGAAATATGAGCCGAGCCTGACCCGCTCGGTCATGGAACTGCCTGATGCCCCGCCTCAACCCTGGCTGAACAAACGCGCGCACGTGGCCCCCGGCACCGTTGAGCGCGAATCCCTGAAAAGCGAGATTTTGGGCAACACCCGCGATGTTTACGTCTATCGCCCGGCGGGTTGGAAAAACATCGACCAGCAACCGGGCTTGCTGGTGCTGTTCGATGCTCACGCGTACACGCGCCAAGTGCCCACGCCGACGATTCTCGACAACTTGATTGTCGACGGCCTGATCCCGCCCACCGCAGCGTTGATCATTGCCAACCCGAGCGATGAAACCCGCCCTGTGGAGCTGCCGCCCAACGCGGATTTCGCCCGGTTTATGGCACAAGAGCTGATGCCGTGGGCCAAGCAACAAGGCCTGGCCACTGACGCCAGACACACAGTGGTCGCGGGCTCCAGCTATGGTGGGCTGGCCTCGGCCTGGCTTGGGCTGCAACACCCGGAACTGTTTGGCAATGTGCTGAGTTTGTCCGGCTCGTACTGGTGGAGCCCGCCAAACACTGAAGACCAATGGCTCGCCCGCCAATACGCGGCCAGCCCGCGGCTACCGTTGCGCTTTTATTTGCAGGCGGGTTTGTTTGAAGACAAATCAGGTTCGCCGGGTGCCGGGATACTCGACAGCAACCGCCAACTGCGCAATGTCTTGCAGGCCAAGGGCTACCCGGTTGAACACGTTGAATACGCCAGCGGCCACGATTACCTGCAATGGCGGGGTTCACTGGCGTGCGGCTTGATCAGCTTGATAGGCAAGAGCCCCGAGACACCCGAGGCGTGTGTTCCGGTTACGTTGAGGTAATAAAGGCCTGCGATCTTTTGATGATCAAAAGATCGCAGGCCGTCATCTCTCAGCTAAATCAAATGCCTTGCAGGGCAAGGTCCATCGCAAAGTAGGTGAGGATCATGTCGGCGCCGGCACGTTTGATCGAGCCGAGGGTTTCACGTACCACGCGGGCTTCATCAATGGCACCGGCCTGGGCGCCGAACTTGATCATCGCGTACTCACCGCTGACCTGATAAGCCGCCAACGGCAGACGCGAGGCTTCGCGAACATCACGAATGATGTCCAGGTACGCGCCAGCCGGTTTCACCATCAGCACATCAGCGCCTTCCTGTTCGTCGAGCAACGACTCGCGGATGGCCTCGCGACGGTTCATCGGGTTCATCTGATAAGACTTGCGATCACCTTTCAAGGCACTGCCGCCCGCTTCACGGAACGGGCCGTAGAGTGCCGACGCAAACTTGGTGGAGTAGGCCATGATCGAGGTGTCGATAAAGCCGGCCGCGTCCAGCGCAGAGCGAATCGCTTGCACCTGACCGTCCATGGCGGCCGAAGGCGAAATGAAGTCGGCGCCAGCAGCAGCGGCAGCAACGGCTTGCTTGCCCAGGTTGATCAGGGTCGCATCGTTGTCTACGCCGTGGTCGTGCATCACGCCGCAGTGGCCGTGAGAGGTGTACTCGCAAAAGCAGGTATCGCTCATCACGATCATTTCCGGGGCGGCGTCCTTGCAGATCCGCGCCATACGCGAAACCAGGCCATCCTCACGCCAGGAATCGCTGCCCGTCGCGTCCAGGTGGTGCGACACACCGAACGCCATCACCGACTTGATACCCGCGCGAGCATACCGCTCAATCTCGCCTGCCAATTTCGACTCAGGAATACGCATCACGCCCGGCATGCTGGTGATGGGCACAAAGTCGTCGATTTCTTCTTCGACGAAAATCGGCAGCACCAGGTCGTTCAAGCTGAATTCGGTTTCCTGGAACATATCGCGCAAGGTTTGGTTACGGCGCAGACGACGGGGACGAACAGAGGGGAACTGGTTAGGCATCATGGTTCCTGAAGGGCAGGTTCATAAAACGAACGGCAAAACAGTAGAGCCTTGACCCAGGCTCGATGGCGAAACAAATACAGGAATGAACCTGCAATTGCAAAACTTGCGGCCTGCCTGCGTCCCGTTGTCGCGGGCCATGACCGGTTGATCATTTCGTTAAAAAGCGTAATATCGCTGCCCATGATTCTCGAACAGCTTAAAGCCTTGGGCAATGACACCCGCATGCAAATGATGCAGTGGCTCAAAGCCCCTCTCACGCATTTCCCGCCCCAGGACCATGGTGATCCTGCGATTGGTGTCTGCGTGACACATTTGCAGCACAAGGCCAGGTTGTCCCCTTCTACCGCGTCTGCCCATTTGGCGATTTTGCAACGTGCAGGCTTTGTGCTGACCACGCGCATCGGCAAGTGGACCTACTATCGGCGCAATGAACAGGCGATTGCTGACTTTGCAGCTAGGCTGAAAATCGAGTTGTAATTTTTAACCAATCATTTCGTTATTTCGCGGAATGTAAAAACATGAGGAAGCCCCATGAGCAACAAAACCATTTTCGTCCAACCTGGCGGCGGCTATCAAAATGTAGTGGTCGGCAGCAGCGACGTGCGCGCGCCGGCGAATGACGAAATCACCGTGCGCCTGCACGCCAACTCACTGAACTACCATGACTTCGCGGTCGTGAGCGGCATGTGGGGCCCTACTGAGCAACGCATTCCGATGGCCGACGGCGCGGGCGAAGTGGTCGCTGTTGGCGCTGGTGTCAGCGAGTTCAAGGTCGGCGACTCCGTGGTCAGCACCTTCTTCCCTGAATGGATTGACGGCACCCCGCTGGTTGAAGGTTTCGTCACTGTGCCCGGTGACGGTATTGACGGTTATGCCCGTGAGAAAGTAACCGCCAAGGCCACCGCTTTCACCCTCGCCCCTGTCGGCTACAGCCACGCAGAGGCTGCAACACTGACCACGGCCGGGCTGACCGCCTGGCGCGCACTGATGGCCGATGACTCGCTCAAACCGGGCGATACGGTATTGGTACAAGGCACGGGTGGCGTGTCTATTTTCGCCCTGCAGTTCGCCAAAATGGCCGGTGCCACCGTGATCGCGACCTCCTCCAGCGACGCAAAGCTTGAGCGCCTTAAAGCGCTGGGCGCGGACCACGTGATCAACTACCGCAAAGACACTAATTGGGGCGAAACAGCACGCGCATTGACCGGCGGCCGTGGTGTCGACCACGTGATTGAAGTTGGCGGCCCATCAACGCTTGAGCAGTCGATGATTGCCGTGCGCGTGGCCGGTCATATCTCGGTGATCGGTATCTTGAGCGGCGTCTCGGGCGCCATGAACTTCGTGCCTGCGCTGGTCAAGCAAGTGCGCCTGCAAGGCGTACTGGTTGGCAGCCGCACTCAGCAACAAGACATGGTCCGTGCAATCAATGCCGCTGGCATGCGCCCGATTATTGATCGCCACTTCCCGCTGAGCGAGATTGTTGACGCGTTCAAATACCAGGAAACCAATCAGCATTTCGGCAAGATTGTCCTGGACATCTGACCCGCCTCTACCGGATGGCGCATTGACAGTGCGCCTCCGGCTTTACTAGATTCGAGGTTTTGCCCAGCGAGCAGAACCTTATGAGCCTTGAATCCGTACGCGCTTTCTTCACTGCCAACGCCCCTGACTTGCACATCATCGAATTGGCCACCAGCACCGCGACCGTTGCCTTGGCGGCTGAAGCCCATGGTGTTGAACCGGGGCAAATTGCCAAGACCCTGGCCTTTCGCGTGGGTGAGCAGAATGTATTGCTGGTGGCCCGTGGCGATGCGCGTATTGATAACAAGAAGATCAAGAACGCACTGGGCAGCAAGGCCAAGATGCTTGATGCCGAGACAGTGGTTGCACTGACCAGCCACCCGGTGGGCGGCGTCTGCCCGTTCGGCCTGGCCACTGACCTGCCGGTGTATTGCGATATTTCTCTGCAGGCGTTCAGCGAAGTCATGCCCGCCGCTGGCACTACGAACTCGGCCGTGCGCATCAGCCCGACCCGTATGGCACAACTGGTGAATGCCCAGTGGGTGGACGTGTGTCAGGAACTTGAGGCACCGTGCGCGGTGTAGCACGAGCCTGCTCCAGGCTGTAAAAAAGGCTGGACCCTTGCGGGGCCAGCCTTTTTTACAGGTACTGATGCTTACGCGATGGCGTTATCAACCAGCACTTGAGCTTCTGCGACCAGACGGCCGAGGTGCTCGTCGCTGACAAAGCTTTCAGCGTAGATCTTGTAGATGTCTTCGGTGCCCGACGGGCGTGCAGCAAACCAGCCGTTCTCGGTCATTACCTTGAGCCCACCGATTGGCTGATTATTGCCCGGTGCATGGCTGAGGATCTGGGTAATCGCTTCGCCCGCCAAAGTCGTCGACTTGACTTGCTCCGGCGACAGCTTGCCCAGCAGGGCTTTCTGTTGCGGGGTGGCTTTGGCGTCGACACGGGTCGAGAACGGCAAACCGAGGTCTTCAGTCATTTTCTGATACAGCTGCGAAGGATCGCGGCCTGTACGAGCGGTCATCTCGCCGGCCAGCAGCGCAGGGATCAAGCCGTCCTTGTCCGTCGACCACACCGTGCCATCCAGACGCAAGAACGAAGCCCCGGCGCTTTCTTCACCACCAAAGCCCAGCGAGCCGTCAAACAGGCCATCGGCAAACCATTTAAAGCCGACCGGCACTTCGTACAGGCGACGACCCAGACGCGCAGCCACACGGTCAATCAAACCGCTGCTGACCACGGTTTTACCCACCGCCGCATCAGCACGCCAGTGCGGACGGTTCTGGAACAGGTAGTCAATGGCCACCGCCAGGTAGTTGTTAGGCGCCAACAGGCCGCCAGACGGGGTCACGATGCCATGGCGATCGTGGTCCGGGTCACAGGCGAAAGCCACGTCAAAACGCTCTTTAAGGCCGATCAGCCCTTGCATTGCGTGGCTGGAGGATGGGTCCATGCGGATACGGCCATCCCAGTCCACGCACATAAAGCGGAACGTTGGATCGACCGAGGTGTTGACCACTTCAAGGTTCAACCCGTAGTGCTCGCCGATTGCCGACCAGTAACGCACACCGGCACCGCCCAACGGGTCTACGCCCAAACGCAAGTTGGCACCGCGCAGGGTGTCCATGTCGATGACGTTTTTGAGGTCTGCGACATAGCTGTTCAGGTAGTCGTGGCGGTGCGTGTTGCTGGCTTTGAGCGCCTGCTCGTAGCTGATGCGTTTGACACCGGCGAGCTTGGCGGCCAGCAGTTCGTTGGCCTTGGCTTCGATCCACTTGGTGACATCGGTGTCGGCCGGGCCACCGTTAGGCGGGTTGTACTTGAAACCGCCGCTTTCCGGCGGGTTGTGCGAAGGCGTAATCACCACGCCATCAGCCAGCCCGGAAGTGCGGCCACGGTTGTAGCAAATAATGGCGTGGGAAATGGCAGGCGTCGGGGTGTATTCATCGTTCGCGGCGATCATGGTGTCGACACCATTGGCGGCGAAAACTTCCAGCGCGCTGGCACCCGCAGGGGTGGACAAGGCGTGGGTGTCGATACCGACAAACAGCGGACCATTGATCCCTTTGAACTGGCGGTACAGGCAAATGGCCTGACTGATTGCCAGAACATGCCACTCATTGAAGCTCAGCTCAAACGAGCTGCCGCGGTGCCCGGATGTTCCAAAAGCGACTCGCTGGGTGGCAATCGCTGCATCGGGTTGACCGGTGTAGTAAGCGGTCACCAGTCGCGGAATATCGACCAGCAATTGAGCTGGAGCCGGTTTGCCCGCAAGAGGACTGAGTGTCATGCAAAACCTCAAAAAGAAATGATTCGGAGGAAAAACCGCAGTTTACTGGCACTTCGACATTGGCGCGAAGCAATTGTCCTGACACAACGTATCAATTATGTCCTGTCAGCAAATTCTGCTTTATATGACGGCACAATTTGCATCCTGTTCCCGCTCATGGCAAAAATTGCCTCATCCCGGTGCGTCTGCAATGTGTTTACGGATGCGTATGTTTAAGTTCGAAAAAGGAAGCAGCATGAAACCACTCGTTATCAGCGCGGCCCTGACCCTCTCGTTGAGTACTCTGTGCAGCGTGGCCAACGCCGCCAAACTGGAAGATGTAGCACCCTACCCTAAAGCCGATGCGGGTTTCACTCGTCAGGTCATTCGCCTGCCATCGCAAAAGAACGAAGAGGATTACAAGGTCCAGATCATTGCCGGCAAGACGCTCCAGGTTGATTGCAACCAGCAGCGGCTGACCGGCAAGCTGCAAGAAAAAACCCTCAAGGGCTGGGGCTATCCGATGTACCGCCTCGATAAGGTCAGCGGCCCGTTGAGCACCATGATGGCCTGCCCTGACGGCAAGCCGCACCCCGACTTTGTGCCGGTGGTGGGCGATGGCTTTATGCTGCGTTACAACAGCAAATTGCCGATTGTGCTCTACGTGCCCAAGGGCGTTGAAGTGCGCTACCGGATCTGGTCCGCGTCCAAACAGATCAAGCAAGCGACCGCTGAATAAGCTTTATACAGGCCTTCAGGCGAGCAGGCATACGTCTGCTCGCCCGACCCTTCGGTTACTCCAGGCCGACGCGATACACCGCGCCCTTGTCCTCATCGGTCAGTACGTACACGTAACCGTCCGGCCCTTGGCGAACATCACGAATTCTCGCCTTCAAGCCACCCAGCAGACGTTCCTCGTGCACTACTTTGTCCCCGTCCAACTGTAGGCGGATCACGTCCTTGTCCGCCAGGGCACCGATAAACAGATTGTGCTGCCAAGGCTTGAAACGTTCACCGTCATAAAATGTCATCCCGCTGATCCCGGGCGACTTCTCCCACACGTGATACGGCGCAACCGTGCCCTCGACCACTTTGCCCTTGGCCTCCGGAATCGGCTTCGATGAGTAATCAATGCCGTGAGTCGCCAGTGGCCAGCCGTAGTTTTGACCGCGCTCGATCAGGTTGATTTCGTCGCCGCCCTTTGGCCCGTGCTCATGGGTCCAGAGTGTGCCCGTCCAGGGGTTCAGGGCTGCGCCCTGCTGGTTACGGTGGCCATAAGACCAAATCTCGGGCCTGGCGCCTTTTTGCCCGACAAACGGGTTGTCCTCGGGGATGCGCCCGTCCGGGTAAATGCGCACCACTTTGCCCTGCAACTTGTCGAGGTCTTGTGAAGTGGAACGCTGGTTGTTTTCGCCCAGCGCGATAAACAGGTAACCGTCGCGATCAAAGACCAGCCGTGAGCCAAAATGATTGCCGGTTGAGAGCTTGGGCTCCTGGCGGAAAATCACCTTGAAGTCGCTCAGCGAACTCATGTCATCGGACAAACGCCCACGCCCTACCGCCGTGCCCGCGTTGCCGTCCTTGCCCTCTTCGGCGAATGACAGGTAAACCAGTCGATCGTTGGCAAAGTCCGGGGACAAGACCACATCCAGCAAACCGCCCTGCCCTTTGGCCCAGACCTTGGGCACGCCCGCCAACGGTTCCGACAGCTTGCCCTCAGGGCTCACCCAACGCAGGTGGCCGGGGCGCTCAGTGACCAGCATGCCTTTTTTATCGGGCAAAAACGCCAGCGCCCAAGGATGGTCAAGCCCCTGCACCACAGGTGTGGCGGTGACGGGGCCCAACTCTGACTTGAATGTCTGCGCCTGCCCGGTCTGGGCATTCGCCGTCAACGCAAACATCGAGGTAACGACAAAGGTCGCCAATGCGGTTTTTTTCAACATCCGATAGTCCTTTTTCGATTAACGCGCATCCCTGGGCTGTACCGAGGGTGCCGTTGGCTGCAAGGTTTGAGGTAAGGGTGGGTTTCGCGGGTAACCATTGCCGATCTGGCCATTTTCAATCGACGGCCGTTGCCCTTGAGGCACAGGTTGACCGGGGCGAATCAGACCGGGAGCGGGGCCTGTGCCTTGTCGACTGTTTGGATTGATGCGCCGGATGGCGTTGTTGTTGGAAGGTGCCACGCCGGGGGTAAGCGTGTTCTGCGCCAGCAACACGGTGGCCGGTCGTTGGGCATGACCACCGTTGGCTATGTCGGGTTGAACCTGGGCTGACGCGTGGGCGGCGATTGCGGCCAGCAGCAAGAGCCCAAAAGCACTGTGTCGCGTACTGATCATGGTTTGCTCCAATTCAGGGAAGCCTGAGCGTTGGAGTGCAGTTTGCCGATCCGGTTCGCGATTAATCCAGTGAACGCTTCATGCGCGCCCGCTCAAATGTCACATCTTGTTGCCAGCGCGCTAAGTCCGCGTCATTGGTCGTCCGTTTCAGGGCCGATAACAATAACCGTCGATTGCCGGGCTTCCTCCAGCAACGCTTGACGACAGACTTCATAGCAATCGTCGATATGTCCGTTACCGACCATCTTCATGACCCCAAAACTGATGCCCGCCGCCACCGCCTGCCCCACAAACGGGACGAAGCGCACCACAGACTTGGTCGCCACCTTGGTGCCCATCTTCTTGAGCATCGACATGACCAGGGTACGGCTGATGAATTTGCCGATGGCTTCGCTGCCAATGCTGCTGACCGCCACGATCACCAGGCGCTTGGAGCGCGAGTCCATCTGTTCGATTTGCTGTGGGGTGAGCCCGAATTTACTGTTGATCGCCGGGAGCATCTCCACCAGCAGCGCCACGTCGGTGCCAAGGTCCAGCCCCGGAACGGGAATGGCGGCAGCCCCCGCAGACACAGCGGAGCGCTTGGTAACCATGGACTTGCACTCGTCACGAATGCGGTCAAGCTCGGCTAAAGACCTGATTAACATAAGATTCCCCAACAAAAAGAGATAACACGCAGGCAGTCTACTACGTCCCCCCTGCGCACCAGGCAGCAGGTCTTTATATAGAGGGCGTGTCGCTCAGGAAATTCAGGTGGGATGTGGGAGTTTTTGCAGGTGAAGGGCTCAAGCTAACAGGCGGGTGCAGCCTGTACTTGGGGAAAGTACAGGCTGAAAAGACGTTAAACGTCTTTTTTGACCTTGCTCCAGGCATCTTTGATTTTGTGCACGAAGGTGGCTTTTTTGTCTTGCTGGCAAGCAGTGATGACTTCAGGAGTCACTTTTGCCACACCATCAACATCGAGCACAGCGTCTTCTACCTTGCCACTTTTGTTAACGGCTTCACCCAGGCCGACAGCGACAGGCTGGAAGCTTTCATTGACGGCCAGAAAATCTTCGCAAGTCCACTGCGCCAATGGCTTCTTGGCGTCTGCCTGGGCCAGTGTCGACATCGCCAGCAGGCTTGCTGCGCCAATCATCAGAATGTGCTTCTTCATATGAATATTTCCCTATTATCAATGAGACAGTTACGTTGGTTCTGCCGCCAAAGACCATAGTTGTGGATATGGGTTCTGTCAAACCACACCTCCGGCTTTTTGTGATCGCTAAAAAGACAACTTCGCACGGCAGACAAGTGATAAAAAAATTATAAATAACAGACAGATATCAAACATCGACTGAACGTCAGTTATATAAAGTTACAGGTTATCACCCGAGGGCTAGAAGCAACTGACTCAAGTCAACGCCGCCAATATAAAGCCGGTTATATTGACGGCGCACCGCCTTGATTACTGAGTCAAGATGACCTTCATGGCTTTTTCCTGGGCAGCATTACCGAACACTTCATAGGCTTTGAGAATGTCGTTCAACGCAAAGCGGTGGGTGATCAGTTGCCCGGCATCGATCTTGCCCGACTGCAGTGTTTTCAACAGCATCGGGGTGGTGTTGGTATTCACCAGACCGGTTGAGATATTAACGTTCTGGATCCACAGTTTTTCCAGGTGCAACTCAACACTTTTGCCATGTACCCCGACGTTGGCAATGGTGCCACCCGGTGCGATCACCGACTGGCACGTGTCGAACGAAGCGGGAATACCCACCGCCTCAATGGCGACATCCACCCCTACCCCCTCCGTCAATTGAAGAATGCGCTCAACGGCGTTTTCGGTCTTGATGTCGATCACATGGGTTGCACCAAAACGCTTGGCAACGTCCAGGCGATTGCTATCGCCATCCACCACAATCAGTGTCGCCGGTGAGTAAAACTGCGCCGTCAGCAGCGCAGCCATGCCTACCGGCCCGGCGCCGACAATCACGACGCTATCGCCTGGCTTGACCTTGCCTGCCAGAACGCCGATCTCGAACCCGGTGGGCAAAATGTCGCTGAGCATCACCAAGGCTTCTTCATCGGCCCCTGCCGGGACCGGATACAAACTGTTGTCGGCATGGGGAATGCGCACGTATTGCGCCTGGGTGCCGTCGATCAAATGGCCCAGAATCCAGCCGCCATCGGCACAATGCGAATACATCTGGCGACGGCAATTGGCACAGCTGCCGCATGAAGTAATACAGGAGATCAGCACGTGATCACCCTTTTTGAAGTTGCGAACCGCCGAGCCGACTTCCTCAACCACCCCGACGCCTTCATGCCCCAACACCCGGCCTGCCGTCACTTCAGGCACATCGCCCTTGAGGATATGCAAGTCGGTGCCACAAATGGTGGTGTGCAAAATCCGGATGATGGCGTCGGTGGGTTTATCGACGACTGGCGTGGGGATTTCAGACCATTGTTTTTTGCCGGGGCCCTGGTAGGTGAGCGCTTTCATGACAGCCTTCCTTTAGCAGTTCAAGAATCAGCAGCCCTGCCAATCGGTACTCCGTGATCAGCAGACCGAAAATTACTCGATGCAGTTAAGCAGTCTTTGGCAGATATGCCTTCGTCCCCAGTAAAAAACGCCCTGTTCCGGACGAGGAGCAGAGCGTTATTCAAAGACCAGCACAAAATGGTATGGACTCGATGGCACAAAGCTACCGGGGCATGTTGCCTGTATGTGTTTACAACAAAAATATTTATATAGGCCCACTACGCTTTGAACTTGCGATTACCTGATGCATCCGCGCGCAACACTGCCCATTTGCGGATCAACAGGAAGATTCAACATGACGGACCATTTAGCCAAACTTAAACAGGCTGCACAGCAACTAAGCGTACTGATTGACGCACAACCGGATTTTCGTGAGGTGTTGAATTACCGCTTGATGAGCAAGCATTCGCGTCTGCCTGAAGGCAGTTGCACCGATGACCTCTATGTCAACCTTGAGGCTCCAGCCACACTTGGACAAACGCCTGCACTCATCAGCCATTCGATCACCAAGCTCATTGACTTCAGTTTTACCAGCCGACAATTCCCCACGTATGTACAGGGCTCAACCCGGGTTTATAACCGTCCCTATAGCGTGGCCGATGAAGACGTGGTCCCGGTTATCGATATCGTTCACGTCGAAGAATTTGTTCATGATATTTGCCACCATCTTCAACAGCACGTAGAGACCGCACTTGAGCATTTTTGGCAGTCGCCATTAAGTTATCTGCAAGACCAGAGTCCCAAAGACTGGTTCTACACGTTCTTGCGCAACGTGCTCGTCACAGAAAGCAAACTTCGGTTGGCTGATAACACCTTGAGTGCGCAGGGCCATGCCGCAATCGCTCAACTGCAAGCGTTTCCGAGCGCCAGGCAGCGCCTGGACAGCCAAGAGCCTTCGCCGCGAGTGGTGTATGAGATCGCTTTTAAAAGGCCACCCTTGCCGAATATCTATTTCCAAGGCTTGCTGGCCATCGTCGACAACAGTGCAGCCGAATCGGGGGATACATCGCCCAAGGTCGTGCTCTACGTCCCCGGCAGCGGTCTCGAGGAATTCGAGTCTCTGCACACCTTGAGTCAAGAACTGCTGGCCAGGCTCGGTGATCCTTACCAACGTACTGCGCTGCTAAGTTATGTCGCTCTCAAAGACCGCGCAGCCGCATTGGACCTGACAGAGCTCAGTTACCATGAAATCAAGGGCGACGTGTTTAGCCATTTCGTCGATGGGTTAATCCAGCAACAAGCGCTCAACCTCCGTGAGGTGTGGAAAACCATTCGTGCCGAGCAGGTTGAGTACGACCTCGATACGCTGAGCGACCGCCTTGAAAAAGCCCTCGATGCCAGTTTCTACCTTGATCCGGCCGGCATTCTCAAAGCGCGCTACACCCGTTTGTTTGAAAATCAGTTACCCGAGTGGCTCAAACAGGCGCCCGAGGCGCGTAAACAGGCGTGGCGCATGGCCGTCCAACAGCTCTATCAAGCGCAACTCGCCGCTCAAACTCGCGACACCCAGGGCTTTTTTGCCAGTGGCAGCAAAAACAGCCTGCTGGCTTACGCCAGAGCCCGTCTCAGGCAACAGATACAAAAGGATCACAACGCAGACATTGACCCCGACAGCGTGATCATCGCGACCACCGAGGCCTTTAACACAAGCCCGGGGTTTTATCCTTTTAGCACCTCGGGCTATGCAGCCGGTAACTCTGTTAGACGCACCGGCCCAACGTTCACCTACAAAACAACACGACGCACCCTGAGCGACCTGGCCCTGGACAATGTCGGAAAGCTCGACATCACTTTTGCCCTGACGGCTCAAATTGAAGATGACAAACGTAAGCGTCACCCCTTTCTGACCAGTGCCTACCTCAAAGCTCTGGTAAGAACGCTGGATATTGGTGCCACCTATAAAAAAACCATCGAGGATGCACTGCTTTACGAGCCCGCGCTTAACTTCAAGTCGGCCCAGGCCCAATGGCGTCAGGAACGTTATGTCGCGCTCAACGACGCACAATTGAACCTGGACCTCCTTGAAGCTCAACTCACCGACAACACCGAAAACACGCTGTCGCCAGAAGAAGTGTCGTGGATTGAAGCACTGCGTAACTACCCCATTGAAAAAGACCGCCCCCTGGTGGCAGGACATCGCATCAAGGTAAATGAGCTCATGCTCAAAGGCTACGCGCTGCCGGGCGTCTGGGTCATAACGGCAACCCCTTCCACACGCCTGCTGTGCTACACGCCCAACGCCCCGGATAAAGTCTGGTTTCGCAGAGTCGACTCCTTTATCCAACTGGGCCGCGTGCTGTCTTCTGATGCACTGCGCAGTTATGTATTAAACCGCGTGACACCCGCCAAGCAGCCCTATATCAAACCGTTGCTGATAGATAATTTGCTGGCGGCGAAGATTGAACTTCAGTCCATCAGTAAACATTTTCAAAAAACGGCTTACGCCATAGAAGCGCAATTTGCAATCCGCAATGCCGATGAGCAGTCAACCTCTACCTATGAAACCAATGTGCAAACCGCCAAAGACGTTGCACTCACTGTGATTGACATCATCAGCTTTGTCCTGCCGACCAAAATCATGCTACCGCTGGTGTTAATGAGGTTTATCTACAGTGTGGCAGACGGGATGGATGCGCTAGAACGTGATGAAAAGCTTGAAGCAATGCTGCATTTTTTAGACTCGCTGGCTCACCTCACCGATGGCGCTTCAGACTTTGCCGGCTCGATGGTTTTTGGCCGATCCCTGCGCAACCGGGCCACACCCCGCAGCTCAGGTCTTAACCCTGAAGCGGCCAGTACCCTGTCCCCCGATGCCATGACATTACGCACAGGCGGGCACTTTGGCTCAGGTGTCTATGAGCACATCGACCCCTCGAACAAACAAGTCAGTCACTACTTAAAGGACAGCGCAGGCAAGCTGCATCATGGCCAATACGACAACCTTAACGAAAGCTGGTACGCGCTGGATAAACGCCAGCCTGATGCGCTGTACCGCACTCGCGCACTTGAGATTGCTTATGGCCGCTGGGACTCTGCTCCCACAACCGGCTCAGCCAAGCAACCGCTGGCAGTCCATCAATTATTAAACAAGTATGAGGTCATAGCGCTTGATGTTTATGGGACCCGCCCTAATCGCGAAGGTATCTACACCGTCACTAGATCCGTAGGCACACCCGACAGCAAAGGTGTTTATCCGCACACAACTCACCATTTTATTCTCCAGGACGGCCGTGTCTTTGAAGTTAAAAAAGGGTGGTTGGGAAGGCATTGGTATTTGCATTTGAACTCAGGTGATCACCGCTCCACGTACAAAGTACGACGCCATACAAGCAGCGATGTTTGGGAAGTAAAAACCCGTCAAGCAGATAAAACCAAGCTGTGGCAACCTTTAAAACTGCACACGCCTGAGGTTTTGCCGGATACACCCGTGGTTCGGTACAGCGAATACGCTGCAAGCCCCGAATTCACTGACACATTGGACAGGCTGACAACCCATAACGATATTGACTTTACTAACTACTGCTACAGTGTCGACTCTCTGGAGAGTGCACGATCTCATGCGCATCAGTTGCAATTAAAAATGTACAAGGATGCGAAAGCATTCTTCAAAGACTTGCCTGCAAAACAACGTATACCCTCACCCGGCTTCGCGCCGGATACCGGTGTGCCCGAAATACTCACAACCCTTAATAAGAAATACACCGGGCTCATTATCGGAGAAACACACTCGGCCGTTTCAAGTAAACAGGTGATTATTGATAATTTTGATCTGTTTAAAAAAAACGACGTAAAAACGTTGTATCTGGAGCATTTACAGGCGGATCTCCACCAACTGCATTTGGATGCTTTCTCGAAAACAGGCCAGGTTTCACCCAGGCTTAACACCTTCCTTCGCGATCTGGACAACGGCTATAGCATTGACGCGAGCAGCCCTTACTCATTCAGCAACCTGGTCTACAACGCTCAAAAGCATGGTCTGAGGATAATCGCCATCGACTGTGTTGCAAGCTACTACACCAAAGGTATCGAAGGTTCGGCTGATAACGCGCGCACGACATTATTTAGCTACGGTGCCAGCCAAATCATCCGCAACCACCAGGCACAAACAGGTAGCCATAAGTGGATCGCCCTGGTCGGTAACAGCCACGCCAACGCCCATCAAGGCGTGCCCGGACTTGCAGAGCTGGAGGGCGCAATTTCACTGCGTGTGGCAGACGTTAAGCCAGGATCACAACGTGGCATAACAGTAGACCGCGGGGATGTTGGAAAACCCGACT
The DNA here is from genome assembly GCF_009600165.1 of Pseudomonas sp. FSL R10-0399. Taxonomy (NCBI): domain Bacteria; kingdom Pseudomonadati; phylum Pseudomonadota; class Gammaproteobacteria; order Pseudomonadales; family Pseudomonadaceae; genus Pseudomonas; species Pseudomonas sp. FSL R10-0399. The sequence continues at coordinate 50,971 of NZ_WIWK01000010.1, read as the reverse complement.
TCATTGGCTCGAACGTCGCTTTTCTGAAAAACGACTTTTTGCTTGAAGTAGAAATACCCGGCAAACGCCCTAAAACGCCTCCCTTAACCGAATCTCAACTTGAGCAAACACTTCCCGAAACCGGCCAGTTCCTGTTCGATAAAGATCACCAGCACTGGCCCGAATTGATTCATCGTTCAAGCAGCCGGGAAATACTGCGTACGCCCTTGCAAACCGATGCAGAAGGCAAGCTCTACATCGAACGTCCCAATTGGGAGCACATTCACCAAAAGCGCTACAACCAACTGGATAACCTGATCAATGACCTGAAAGCGTATGGCATGAGAATGGTGCCTAACAGTCAACACTAGCGATTATTGCCCTTTCACTTGGGAGCCCTTGAAGAGGGCGCAAGCGATAAAAGCAGAACGTTTTTCACGCTCTCTTCTTGCAGACTTGCCTGAGCTCGACGGGGCTACTTAACGTTGCTGCGAAACCGAGAAGTCAGTCTCGCCTTTGTCATCTGCCCGCATCACCACCTTATAAGCCTCGGTCGTCCCGCAACCGGAAACCCGCCAGGTCTCCTCGGCTTTCTGGACTGCGCCGCTCGGTGACTGATCTATGTTGGTAATACGGCTATCAACGGCGCTGATTGAACGGCACTGGGTTACCGCTGAAAACAGACGCTCGACTGTTGCATATACATCCTTGCGCAGCAGCGGATCAGTGACCGATTGCCCCGAGAACTGAGGGCTGCTGGCGCAACCTGCCAATACCGCCCCGGCCAAAGCGAGGCTAATAAGGGCGCTGTGTTGCTTTGTCTTGGTCAACATAATCATTCCTTGAGACGGCGTCATGCCGTATTGAGATCCTTTATCGTGGTTATTCACGGGGTGACGAGGCGCAGAGCACAGCCACCATTTCGCGTATTGCCGGGAGCATCGCCGGCGCGAGTCCACTGACCTGGGAAGTGACAATAAGACCTTCGCCAATCACAAAGAGTTGCATCGCAACCGCCGCCGGCTGCGTCAGACCTGCCTGCGTGCAAATACCTTGCAGGTAATTCAGGACCTGCTGCTTGTGTTGACTGGCCAGGACATGAGGAGGAGCGCTCTGAGCGCTGTATTCCGCCGAAGCATTGATGAACGCGCAGCCATGGAAATCAGCCGACTGCACCCAACAGATAATGAAGTCGATATAGGCCTGGGGCCTGTTCGCTTGGTCAGCGCCCTCTACCGCCGTGGCCATTTGATCCATGAACTCGGCGTGCCGCAGTTGCAGCGCAGCCTCGACCACGTGTTCCTTGCTCGGAAAATGCCGGTACAGGGTTTTCTTGGTCACACCAGCCATCTGGCTGAGTTGCTCGACCCCCGAGGCATGAAAGCCCTGGCGATAGAACAGATCAAGGGCCGCCCGGGTGATCACATCTGCAGTACTCATCACGAATTCCTTTGGAGTGAATGCGGCCAGTGTATACCGATCGGTTGACTTTCAGGTAAACCGATCGGTATCCTTTTCATCACTATCCACTTACCGAGTTAACCCCATGCCTATTATTCGCCTGCCTAAATCAAGCGCTCCACCCGCCCCCGACCTGCGTTTCAGCCTGATGTCGTTTATCGGCGTGGTTATCGCCATCGGCGCCACCGGCTGGCTTAGCCTGATCAGCGGAACGCCCTGGCTGATGGCCTCGTTTGGCGCGAGTTGTGTGCTGGCCTTTGGCGTGCCCGACTCCCCCCTGGCCCAGCCGCGCAGCATCATTGGCGGGCACATGGTGTCGACACTGGTCGGGCTCGTGGTGCTTCACACCCTGGGCAATGAATGGTGGGCTTGCGCTTTGGCAGTCGGGCTGGCGCTGGTCGCCATGCAGCAGACACGCACAGTGCATGCCCCCGCAGGCGCCAACCCGTTGGTCGTCATCACCGCCGGTGCCCCGTGGACTTTTTTGCTGACGCCCGTCTTGGCAGGCTCGCTGGTGGTGGTGATCACTGCCTTATGCCTTAACAACGCACGCAGCAAAGGCAGCTATCCCAAATACTGGCTGTAAAAGCCGCCCCGCTTAGCGATGCGGATGAACCGTCATGGCCACCAGTTTGATCACGATGGGACGCACCACAAGGATGCACAGGAAGGCGGCAGGCATGGCCAACTTATAAGCCTGCAACGTGTTGTTCAGGTAATCCGCATCGATACCCGTATTCGCGGCAGTAATCACCAGTGACATTAGAAAGGCCATGATCGTGGACATGTACAACGCGAATACATAGGGCGTTGCACGCACCGAGAGCTTTAGGCGGCTTGAAAATAACGTGTTTGAAGTGCTTTTAGCGTTCATGTGTGGCCCTTTAATCCTGAAAGTGATGGATGGCGCACCTTAACAAGATCAAAAACACGTAACTAGACGGCCATTTCTAGTTTGTTTATAAAGCAGATCTTACGAATACGCCCCGCTCAGGATCAAAACATGGATCTGTTTGCTGCGATTAACAGTTTTATCAAAGTAGTTGAAGCCGGATCGATTGCTGGCGCGGCGAAAAATCTCGGCCTCAGTGCCGCCGCCGTCAGCCAGACCATCAACCGCCTGGAAGCACACTTGGGCACGCGTTTGCTGCAACGCACCACCCGAAGCATGGCGCTGACCGAGGACGGAGCCCTTTACTACAACAAAGTGCAGCGCATTGTTACGGATGTGGAGCTGGCGCACCGAGCCATCAGCCATAGCGACAGCGAACTGCAAGGGCGGTTGAGCATCGCGTCGACTTCTGCTTTCGGGCGCCATGTCGTCGCCCCGTTGGTCGCGGGGTTTGCCACGCGCTATCCGCGTCTGACCCTGGAACTGAACATCACTGACAACAAAATCAGCCACATCCACAGCGGCATTGACCTGAGCTTGAGAATCAAGCCGCAACTGGAAGACGGGATCATTGCCCGCAAAATCGTCTCGGTGCCTTTTATTGTCTGCGCCTCACCGGCTTACCTCGAACGTGCGGGCTGGCCGGCTTCCCCCGACGACCTGCAGCATCACGCCTGCCTGGGTTTTCGCTACCCTCTGGATGGCCGCTTTCTGCGCTGGGGTTTTATCAACAATGGCCAGCACAGTTATGCAGCGCTTAATGTTACGGCCACCAGCGACGACATTGACGCACTTGCACAAATGGCTGCCCATGGCGCCGGTATTGCGCGACTTGCAGAGTACATCGCCGCACCTTATATCGAATCGGGCCAGCTTATCCCGCTGCTTCAACACAGCCACTCACCGACTGAGTCATACACCAAGCCCCTGGACATTTATGCCTGCGTTCAAGACCGGGCTGCCATGACACCAAAAGTTAAAGCTTTTATCAATTACCTGAGCGAATACCTGGAAATACGCTGGCCAAAAGAGAACATATTTACCGATGTTTGATCTCCGACACAGGGCGCTAATGACCGACAAAATTTAACGTTTAACGCTTGCCTGCCGCAACCATAGACACCAGGCCCGGCCAAGCGAATCGCCCGCAAAGCCGCAGACTGTCGCGATCAGCAGTCACACCTTGGCGGTCTGATCGTGCCGGAGGGTAGACCTCTATAGACGCAAATCCCTCTGCCCGCCAATTAAACGGCCCAAGTTGCCAGAGTTGGCGTATTGACTCCCCACTCGAGTGTCAGTAAAACAAAAAGCGTTAACCCTGATTAGCTCTCGATAAGCCCGACGACAAATAACAAAACACGCAACTTACGACTTTTAAATAAGCTAATTTGGCTTATCTGCGCACCCGCAAGTGTCATCTTTCGTCGCTAGCATCTAACAACTATAGATGCTCCTTGTGTGAGGCTAAGGCTATGGAGAATAAAAGCAAACGCGGCTGGTCATGGGCTTATAAAAAGATCCGGGGCTTGCACTGCTCAAAGTTTACATCGGCCTATCGGGCAACCCGGTATGCCCTGCTGGGCGACACCGGGACTTTTTACAGCAAGGTGAGCTGGCAGAAAATTCGCATTTATCGCTAACGCTCTAATACCCAGAGCGCATGACTCCGATTGATTGACAACGAAGTTCACCGGCCTGATTCAGACAATTTATAACACCCCCCACTATGTTTGAACTTTCTCTCTGACGCTTTATCGAAACGCTCGTTCGATATTTTTCAAGTCATGGAGACTCTTGCGAATGTTTACAAAAAAACTGCTACGTCACTCCTGCGCCCTGGCGCTTTTCAGCGCTCCGCTGGCAGTGATGGCCGCCCCAAGCACCGACCCGCTGTTCAACGTGGGCTTGCTGGGTTCCTACACAGACTTCAAATTCGAAGGCGGCAGCAGATCCGACAAGGAACACATGGGCCAAGGCGGCGTATTTGCCAACTATGGCAACAAAATGACCGCTGAATCGGGTTTCATCTACCAGTTGGGTGGCGAAGCCAAATACAGCAAGAAGGATGGCAACAAGCTCAAGGAAGCCCAGGCTGACCTCGACCTTGGCTGGCGTGCCGCGCTGGATGCGCGCAACTTTGTCGACGTGATCGTGGGTGGCGGTTACACCTGGACCCGTTTCGAGCCAGAGATCAACGATATCGACACCAAACTGACCTACAAATCGCCGTTCGCCAAGGCCGCTCTGGGTTACAACCACCAGTTCGACACCTCGACCCTGCGCGTTGAAGTGGGTGCACGTCAGACCCTCGATGGCCGTGCCAAGGTTAAAGTTGAGCACTTCGGCAGCGACACCGTCGACATGAAAGACCGCACCAACCCGTACGCAGAAGTGTCATTGCTGATGAACCAGCAAGGCGACCTGCCGATCCAGGCAGGCGTGTACTACACCCGTACCGAGTACAAGATCGACGAAGACTCGCCGGTCGCTGACAACACCAAACTCAAGCGTGACGAGTTCGGCGTGAAGGTCGGTATGGTCTTCTGATCCGCCCGGTCAGGCCCCGGCGTTGTCGGGGCTTGCACCGCGTAGATCAAGCTCACTGACTGGCGTTGGCGAGTTGCACATAGATGCAAAAACTGGCGAGAAGCAGCCAGAAAATTACAAATAGCCAAGGTGTTCTCATTGAGAACATGAGCGACTTTCGATAGCCCTTCTGACTGGACTCTTTTTCGTTAAACAAGGGCGAATCATCGTAGGCTTTACCCATCACCGGGTCACTTCGCAACAAATGGCTTTGTTTGAAATGCCAGTGATCAATAATCACATACGAAGCCCGAAACCCCGGCCAGGCATGCAGTGAGTTAAAGATGCCCAGAACGGCCATCAAACTTGGCACCACCAATGTGAACAGCTCTCCCCATTCAGGGTTGAGATTGGCCATTGACGATGCAAACGCAATGACCAGGAACGACTGGGCCGTCAAATAGGCGTTCGTTCTATTGGAGAGCAAGGTGGTCTCGTACTGAATTTCTCTGCGATAGAAGTCCAGACGATCTTTCGGGGTGCCAAATAATAAGACGTCATCCGTGCACGCCTGTTGAAGGCGAGTATCTTCAGTGATGATTTTGACCACAACGTGCCTCCGATGGACTGAATCATCTTAGAAGGCGTTTGGTTAAAGGGGTTCATTCTCACGTATCGACTGCCGTCCACCCCCGCGCAGCCATGAAGACCTGTATCGCATCGATGGCCCGTCGAAACAGGGCTATCGCGCAGCGTTCACTCTGCGCTCATTCGGTTTCAATGGTCGCCTGCCATACAACTGTCGTCACACCTATGCGACAATGCGCGCCATGTCTGGCATGAACCCCGCTTTTATTCCTCAGCAGCTTGGCCTTAGCGTCCAATTGTTGCTGTCGACTTATGCGCGTTGGGTCAACTCAAGCTCAGATCGGAGTGGGCTTGAAAAGCTCCAGGTTGGTACCAAACGGCTACCAGCTCAAATACGCGCTCTCTAAGTTATTGATAGGTAAAGCAATTGATCTCCACAGCTAACATCACGATGCAGTTCGGCGCAAAGCCGCTATTCGAGAACGTTTCAGTAAAATTCGGCGCAGGTAACCGCTACGGTTTGATCGGTGCCAACGGTTGCGGCAAATCCACCTTCATGAAAATCCTCGGCAGCGATCTCGACCCGTCGGGCGGCCAGGTCATGCTGGAACCGAACGTGCGTCTGGGTAAGCTGCGCCAGGATCAGTTCGCTTACGAAGAATTCACCGTGATCGATACCGTGATCATGGGCCACGAAGAACTGTGGAAGGTCAAGGCTGAGCGCGATCGCATCTACTCGCTGCCAGAAATGACCGAAGAAGACGGCATGGCCGTTGCCGAACTCGAAACCGAGTTCGCAGAAATGGACGGTTACACCGCTGAGTCCCGTGCCGGTGAATTGCTGCTGGGTCTGGGTATCGGCATTGAACAGCACAACGGCCCGATGAGCGAAGTATCGCCGGGCTGGAAGCTGCGTGTGTTGCTGGCTCAAGCGCTGTTCTCTGATCCTGAAGTGCTGCTGCTCGACGAACCCACCAACCACCTGGATATCAACACGATCCGCTGGCTGGAAAACGTTCTGACTCAGCGCAACAGCCTGATGATCATCATCTCTCACGATAGACACTTCCTGAACAGCGTCTGCACCCACATGGCTGACCTGGACTACGGCGAGCTGCGCCTGTTCCCGGGCAACTATGACGAGTACATGACTGTCGCGACCCAATCACGTGAGCAACTGCTGTCTGAAAACGCCAAGAAGAAAGCTCAGATCAACGAGCTGCAAGCGTTCGTCAGCCGCTTCTCGGCCAACGCCTCGAAATCTAAACAGGCAAGCTCGCGCGCCAAGGCCATCGACAAGATCACCCTGGCCGAGGTCAAGCCTTCCAGCCGTGTCAGCCCGTTCATTCGTTTCGAGCAGACCAAAAAGCTGCACCGCCAGGCCGTCATTGTTGAAAACATGGCTAAAGGCTTTGATGGCAAGACGCTGTTCAAAGACTTCAGCTTCACCGTTGAAGCCGGTGAGCGCGTGGCAATCATTGGCCCGAACGGTATCGGTAAAACGACGCTGCTGCGCACTATGGTCAATGAGCTGACTCCGGATGCCGGTTCGATCAAGTGGACTGAGTCCGCTGAGCTGGGCTACTACGCGCAAGACCACGCGCACGACTTTGAAGACGATGTGACCCTGTTCGACTGGATGGGCCAATGGACTCAAGGCGAGCAAATGATTCGCGGCACCCTGGGCCGCATGCTGTTCTCGAACGACGAGATCCTCAAGTCGGTCAAGGTGATCTCCGGTGGTGAGCAAGGCCGCATGCTGTTCGGCAAGCTGATCCTGCAAAAGCCGAACGTACTGGTGATGGACGAACCGACCAACCACTTGGACATGGAATCCATCGAAGCGTTGAACCTGGCGCTGGAAAACTACCCTGGCACGCTGATTTTCGTCAGCCATGACCGTGAATTCGTATCGTCGCTGGCCACTCGTATCATCGAGCTGAGCCCAAGCGGCGTGATCGACTTCAGCGGCACCTACGACGACTACCTGCGCAGCCAAGGCGTGGTGTTCTGATTCCAGACACCGGTAAAGCCCTTGCTACGACCCGGGCTGTCCCGCAGCAAACAGGCCACCGAATATCTTCAGCATCCCCCAATCGGTTCCCTCTCCTTCGGGAGAGGGCTAGGGTGAGGGGGCTCTTGGATCAAGATCAAAAGATCGCGAGCAAGCTCGCTCCTACAGGGCCTTTAGAATCAATCACTTATTTTGTTTTTGATAGGAGCGAGCTCGTCTCGCGATCTTTTGGCCTTTTCAAAGATCGCGAGGCAAGCTCGCTCCTACAGTTGCTTGTGCAGGCAGAGCTGTGATCAGGCGCTCGGTCATGTCTTCCTGCGCTTTTCCCCGACCTATCAACCAGCGCTGAAACGCCCGGCAATGTGCTTTCTGTAGCGTGTTAGGGTGCCAGCTCAGGTAATACGGCGATGGCAGCGCCATGGCGCGCGGCCACGGGATGATCAAGCGCCCCTCAGCTATGTCACGGGCAATCATCGAGTACTGCGCCAGTACGATGCCCTGATGATCAATAGCAGCCTGAATGGCCATGCTGGCCGAAGAGAAGCTTCGACGCACGGCAATCGTTTGCTCCACCACCCCGCCTTCCAGACCAAACCATTCAACCCACGACGGCGGCGAATCAAATTTCGGCCGTGAGTCAACGCGTATCAGTGGGTACTGAAGCAAGTCAGCGGCCTGCCCTACAGTGCCCGGTTGGCCTAGAAGCGCCGGCGAACACGCTGGCACCACACAATCGTGAAACAGCACAACGCTGCGCTCGGCGTATTGGATCGGCTCGCCATAGCCAATCCGAAAATCGGCGTTTTCCTCCTCCGATGTATCCGCAAGCGTGCCATCCAGATAGATGTCGAGATCATCATGCTCGTGCTGCCATTCGTAGATCAGCGGCCCCAGCCACTTGTTCATCAATGAAGGCAGACCACTGACATACAAGTTGTTGAGGTTTTTCGAGCGTTCGACTTCAGCCACAGCGGCTCTCAACTCTTCAAAGGCTGTCGAACATCTGGCATGGAAACGCTGGCCAATGGCATTCAGGCGCAAACGCTGGCCGTCCTTGACCGTCAGGCTCATGCCCAGCGCCTCATCCAGCAGTTTCATCTGCTGGCTCACGGCCCCCACCGAGAGGTTCAAGCGTTTAGCCGCCTGGGAGATACCGCCACAATGGCCGACGGTTTCGAATATTTGCAGGGCGCGCAAAGGCGGTAAGCGACTCATGGCAATGTGCAGCCTCACAGGCATTTAAAGTTTAGAAATACTAATAAAACTGACAGAAATCGCCATATTTTCTTCACTCAAAAATCGCTTTAGCCTTTTCCCACGCTCAATCGAGCGACGGCTTGGCCGGTCCAGCCCCTTATTCATTTGGTTTTTCGGGAGTTCGTAATGAAAGCTCATCCTCAACACATCACTCAGGTTGTTCTTGGCGATAGAGAGCCTTCCATCGAAGAGTTTGTGGCGGTCGCCCGTTATGCAGCCAAGGTCTCGTTTTCTGAGGCCTACCAGCAGCGCGTGAAAAAATCCCGTGGTCTGGTGGAGCGTTTTCTTGATGAGAATCGCTTGGTCTATGGCGTGACCACCGGGTTCGGCGACAACGTTCGCCATGTGATTTCTGCGAGCAATGCCAAGGAGCTTCAGGTCAATATCGTGCGCTCCCACGCGGTGGCCGTGGGGGAGCCGCTTAAGCGTGAGCAAGTGCGTGCGATCCAGTTGATGGTGCTGATCAGCCTTGGCAAAGGGTATTCGGGGGTGCGCCTTGAGTTACTGGAACTGATTGCTGCCCTGCTCAATAACGACGTCGTACCGTTTGCACCCGGCGAAGGATCTGTGGGCTACCTGGCGGTCGAGGGGCACCTGGCTCTGGTCCTGCTGGGCGAAGGCAAAGCGCGGGTCAATGGCGGCGAATGGGTTGATGGCGCCACGGCGCTGAAACAGGCTGGCCTGCAACCGACCGATCTGCAGTGCAAAGAAGGCCTGGCCATGCTCAATGGCACCACCTCGGTGACCGCCATCGCCATTCTGGCCCTGTACAACGCCATGCAGACTGCTTCGTTGGCAGACGTCGCTGCGGCACTGTCCATGGAAGCGTTAAAAGGCACGATTCGGGCTTTCGACCCACGCTATCACTCGATCAAGGCACATAAAGAGCAGGCGCAAACTGCACGGGACATAAAGGCGATGCTGCATGACAGCCAACTGATCGCTGAAAACATCGACTACCGGCTACAGGACGCCTACAGCCTGCGCTCCATCCCCCAAGTACACGGCGCGTCGAAACGTTTTATCGAGCACGCGCGGGAAAATATCGAAAACGAAATTCATTCCTCAGGCGACAACCCGGTGATCTACCCGCTTGATGACGGCGACGGCATTGCCATTTCGGGAGCCAACTTTGATGGCACCTACATCGGCATGTCAGCCGACTCCTTGTGCGTGGCACTGGCCAACCTGGCGAAGATTGCCGAGCGCCGTATTGATCGCATGGTTAACTCGCACTTCAGTGAAATGCCCGCTTTTTTGGTGCGCAATCCGGGCCTGAACAGCGGCTACATGATCCTGCAATACACTGCGGCAGGCCTGTATGCGGAAATGAAGTCGCTGTCGTTCCCCTCCTCTGTCGACAGCTTCTCGACCTGCGCCAACCAGGAAGACCTGGTCAGCCTGGCCTATAACGCTGTGATCAAGGCCTACAAAGTGTCCGAAAAACTGGAATCAGTGCTGGCCATCGAGCTGCTGGTGGGCTGCCAGGCCCTCGATTTTCATGACGTGGGCAAAGCCTCCAGCGTGACCAAAGCGGTGTATGACCTGGTGCGCAGCCGTGTACCGGTGGCTGAACATGACCGCGCTTTCTATACCGACATTGCCAGCGTGACCGAGCAAGTGCGCAGTGGCGAAGTACTCGCCACCGTGCAGCAAAACCTCAAGTAAACAGACCGCGTTCCAAGTGAGGGCTGCCCGATAAAGCGTGGCCCTCCCCACACAGACAGTCGTACCCGTTACCCCTCGCCGCGCACCACTTTAATCCACACTGTCACCGTTCGTACCACCGTGGTGCACTTTCAGGCTCAAGCATCCGCCTTGCCACTGCCGGATAAAAACCCCGCAACCAATAAATACCAATAACCTGTTGTTTCTAAAGAACTTTCACTGAATTTCAAACGGATTCATCGATGAGAAATCAAGTTGGCCGATTGATTGCATATGCTTGTATGTACAAGCAAATACATGTTCGCACGTACCTCTACCCAGCGGGTTTGGTTTGATCGAGTCGAGTGACAGAAAAATGGACGTTCCAACGCTCAGCCCCGGTAACAACATCCGTCAGATGGCCCAGGACGTCGGCGTGGAAAATGCATTCGCCTTCACAGGCTTAGTACCGGTTTGCATCCGTTCGCAGTACTCAGAAAAACGGTGTGTACCGACCTTGGCGATTCGGCCTGAGCCGGATCAGTTCGCAACACTCAATTGATTAGACAGGAAGTACCAAGATGTCGAACAAATCAAGCTGGTTGGGTTCTGTAGCGCTCAGTGCAATGGTGTTGGCCTGTGCTCCGGCACTCCAGGCCAAAGAGTGGACATCGGTCAATATCGCCACAGAGGGCGCCTATGAACCCTGGAACCTGACACTTCCAGGTGGAAAAATCAGCGGCTTCGAGCCAGAACTGATGGACGTGATCTGTCAGCGCATGCAGCTCAAGTGCAACATCGTCGTGCAGAACTGGGACGGCATGATCGCCAGCCTCAACGCAGGCAAATTCGACGTACTGATGGACGCCATTGTCATCAACGAAGAACGCCAGAAGGTCATGGCCTTCTCTACGCCTTACGCCCAGACCCCGGCCAGTTTTGTCGCCCTGCAAGCCGACTTGCTGCCAGGCAAAACCGGTACTGACGCAGCCATCACCCTGGGCACCGACCCCAAGGAAATCCGTGCTGGCGTTGAAGACCTGCGCAAGGCGCTCAAAGGCAAAACCATCGGCATCGCCTCCGGCACCATTTACACCTCGTTCATTGATCAAAACTTCAAGGATGTAGCGACGATCCGTGAATACGGCAGCTCGTCCGAGGCCATCCTCGACCTGCAATCCGGGCGAATCGACGTTGCGTTCGATGACGTGACCTTCTTCAACTCGCTGATGGACAAACCGGAGAACAAGTCACTGGTGTACACCGGCCCGGTGATCAAAGGCCCGATCTGGGGTGCAGGCGAAGCACTGGGCTTTCGCCAGAACGACGTGGAACTCAAAGCCAAGTTCGACGCCGCCCTCAAGGAAGCCATGGCTGATGGCACGATCAAAACCCTGAGCGAGAAGTGGTTCAAGCAGGACCTGACCCCCAAGCAATGATCTGAATGGCCCGGCAGCGTGAAACGTGCCGGGCTGCTTAACCCTTTTTAGACGTGGGATCCTCTATGAACCTCTTGCAGCTACTCAGTTTTGGTGACTCAGGTTGGGGAATGGCGCTGCTCAAGGCCACCGGCATGACCGTGATATTGACCCTCGCAGCACTGCTGGTGGGGGCAGTATTTGGCAGCCTGGTGGCGGCGGCCAAACTCTCCCGCCGCCGCAGTTTGCGCGGGCTGGGAAATCTGTACTCGATACTGTTCAGGGGGATTCCCGAGTTGCTGGTGATCTACCTGTTCTACTTTGGCGGGGCCAGTGTGGTGACGGCTGTTGGCCATTGGTTCGGCGGCGAAGGTTATATCGACGTGCCGCCTTTTCTGGTCGGGGCGTTGGCGGTGGGGCTGATCTCTGGTTCTTATCAGGCGGAAGTCTACCGGGGCGCCTTTATTGCAGTGTCGCGGGGCGAGCTGGAAGCCGGGATGGCCATCGGTATGAGCCGTGCCATGCGCTTCAAACGGATTCTGGTGCCGCAGATTTTGCGCTACGCGCTGCCGGGTCTGGGCAATGTCTGGCAAATGAGCCTGAAAGATTCCGCGCTGATTTCTGTGATCGGTCTGGTGGAATTGATGCGCGCCAGCCAGGTCGCAGCCGGTTCCACCCGCCAATATTTCACCTTCTACATCATCGGGGGCGCGCTGTACCTCATTCTCACCGGCCTATCCGGTCGGCTGTTCCACATGGCTGAAGCCCGCGTGCGCCGTACGCGGCAGCGCAGCCCAGTCTAGTTCGCGTCGGGAGCGACACCTATGATTGATTTTCCGTTCCTCGCAGACACCATGCTCAAGCTGCTGGCCGCCCTGCCCACCACCTTGTCGATCTTTTTCTGCTCGTTGGTGCTCGGCCTTGCCCTGTCGGTCGGCATCGTCAGCCTGCGGGTCAGCCGCTGGTGGTTTTTCAGCTACCCGGCGCGGTTCTACATCATGCTGTTTCGCGGCACGCCGCTGCTGATTCAAATGTTCTTGATTTACTACGGGCTGGGCCAGTTCCCGGCCATCCGCGACAGCTTTGCCTGGGTCGTGCTGCGCTCACCTTATGGCTGCGCAGTGGTGTCGCTGGCCTTGTGCACCGCCGGTTACACCGCAGAAATCATCCGCGGTGGCCTGCTCAGCGTGCCCCAAGGTCAGATCGAGGCCGGCAAGGCCATTGGCATGTCGCCCTGGGAACTGCTGTACCGGATCATTGCCCCGGTGACCCTGCGCCAGGCCCTGCCGGCCTACTCAACAGAAGCTATTTTGCTGGTCAAGTCCACGGCCCTCGCCAGCCTGGTGACGGTCTGGGATGTCACGGGTGTCGCCCAGCAGATCATCCAGCGCACCTACCGCACGATGGAGGTGTTCATTTGCGCGGCCCTGATCTACCTGGTGCTCAACTACCTGGTGGTGCGTGCGGTCGCCTGGCTCGAGTATCGCCTCTCGCCCCACTTGCGCGAGCGCCCGGCAGACGCCGTGAAAAAATCCAGCCCCACACTGCCTACCCATTCCTGATTTGATACGGAGCCTGCCATGAGCATTCAGTCCGCTTCAGCCTTGTCGGTCACTAACATCCAGAAGTCTTTCGGCAGCGCCCATGTCCTCAAGGGCATTGATCTGGACGCGCACAAAGGTGACGTGATCTCGATCCTCGGCGCCAGCGGGTCCGGTAAAAGTACCTTCCTGCGCTGCATCAACCTGCTGGAAACCCCTGATCAAGGCATCATCCGCGTCAACGGTGAAGTGATCGAGATGAAACAGCATGTCGACGGCCGTCAAACGCCGAGCAACAACCGTCAGGTCCAGCGTATGCGCAGTAGCCTGGGCATGGTGTTCCAGAGCTTCAACCTGTGGTCGCACATGACGGTGCTGCAGAACGTGATTGAAGGCCCGATGCGCGTGCTCAAACGCCCACGCGCCGAATGCATCGAAGAGGCCGAAGCCCTGTTGCACAAGGTCGGCCTGTACGAGCGTAAGGACTACTACCCGGCGCACCTGTCCGGCGGGCAGCAACAACGGGTCGCAATTGCCCGCGCACTGGCGATGAACCCACAAGTAATGCTGTTTGACGAGCCCACCTCGGCACTCGACCCTGAACTGGTTGGCGAGGTGCTGCGGGTGATGCGCTCGCTGGCCGAAGAAGGCCGCACCATGCTGGTGGTCACCCACGAAATGGGCTTTGCCCGGCACGTGTCGAATCGTGTGGTGTTTATGCACGGCGGCTTGATCGACGCTCAGGGCACGCCGACTGAACTGTTCGAAGGCTTGCCCACCGAACGTTTTCGCCAATTCGTCTCTAGCCATAACGATAGAAGCGCCGAGTAAACTGGTCCCGGGCCTGATGCGACGCTGCGAAACCTTGCGCAACCCCTTACTGGAGCAACTCATAAGCTGCTGCCGATTCGGGGTTGTATTTAACTGGAAAAAGGCAGGTTGTGAACCGATCGGCGTTATGGCTCAAGAGGTAAAAAGGGTGCCCCACCCAAACTATCGTTAGCCTGCTTTCATTTACCCGGCAGGCACGCCATGATAGCGGCGCCCAAACGCCAGCCGGAACCGCTGCTCATGTCTGCGCAACACCCTCCTCATCCGAGTTCTCTGTCGGTTACGCTGCAAATCCTGTCGATTGTTTTTTACACCTTTATCGCCTTTATCTGCATTGGCTTGCCCATCGCGGTCTTGCCGGGCTATGTGCATGACCAATTGGGTTTCAGCGCTGTGGTTGCCGGCCTGACCATCGCCTCGCAATACCTCGCCACCCTGCTGACGCGTCCTTCGGCCGGGCGCATCGTCGACAAGCGCGGAACCAAGCCTGCGGTGGTGTACGGCCTGATAGGTATCGCCATCAGCGGCATACTCACGTACGTCGCCGTTATGCTGCAAAGCTCCCCGCTGCTGAGCCTTGGCATTTTGATCGTCGGGCGCATTTTTTTGGGCATCGCCCAAGGGCTTATCGGTGTCGGCACGATCAGTTGGGGCATCGCGCAAGTCGGCTCGGAACACACCGCCCGCACCATTGGCTGGAACGGTATTGCCTCTTACGGGGCGATTGCTCTGGGTGCTCCGCTGGGGGTGCTGATGATCGACACATTGGGGTTTTCCAGCCTGGGCATTGCGCTGCTGGGGTTGGCCTTACTGGCACTGCTGACCATCCGTAACAAAACCTCGATCCCGGTGATCGCCGGGGTGCGACTGTCCTTTTGGTCAGTGCTGGGGCTGATCGCGCCCTATGGCCTCAGCCTGATGCTGGCGTCTATTGGTTATGGCACTTTGACGACCTTTATCACACTGTTTTATATCGACCAGGGCTGGACGGGCGCCGCCTATTGCCTGTCGGTGTTTGGCGTGTGTTTTATCCTGGCACGGCTGATTTTCACCAACAGCATTAACCGCCTGGGTGGCTACAGCGTCGCAATGACCTGTATGGCCATGGAAACCCTGGGGCTGGTGCTGCTGTGGCTCGCGCCGTCTACCGGCTATGCCTTGATCGGTGCCGGGTTGGCAGGGTTTGGCCTGTCACTGGTGTACCCGGCGCTGGGCGTTGAGGCGGTCAAGCAAGTCCCCAGTTCGAGCCGGGGTGCAGGCTTGGGCGCTTATGCAGTGTTTTTTGATCTGGCGCTGGCCATGGCCGGGCCGCTGATGGGCGCCATCGCCTTGAACCTTGGGTATCCCTGGATCTTTTTCAGCGCAGCACTGATGTGCATGGCGGGCCTGCTGCTTACCCTCGGGCTTTCGCGCCGGGCCCGCTAGTGGTCTGCGGTCCGTAACAGTGTGTGGGCGTTGTTATTCAGCGCCTTACTGAAAAAGCGCCCTGATTCGTAAATCAAATCGCGGTGGATGTCCTCACGATCAACCCCGTCGGCATCGGTGCAGGCCCAGGCCATGGTTGCGCGCTGTTCATCCGAGCAAGGCGCCAGAAACACAAAATGCCCGGCGCCAGGGATTAAGTTGAACTCCGGGGGGACCGGTAATTTACGCGCCAGGGCTTCGGCGTTTTTGTCCGGGAACACGGTTTGATCACCCTCGCCGCTGTACAACAAAACCGGCACATGCACCTGGGCCAAGGTGTCGCGGCCAAACATCAGGCTCAGCGGCGCCATTAACAGCAACGCACGCACACGCGGGTCCGCGATGGGCAGCAAATCATCCCGATCAGCGATCAGTTCACCTTGGGTCGTGCACGCATCGTGGTCATCGGGTCGCTCTTGGCAATAACGCCGCAGACGGTTCAAGTCCGGCTCGGCCCCGGCCAGAATCAGCGCCGTTTCACCGCCTGCCGAATAGCCGATCACCCCGACCTGATCAGCGTCGACGTAAGCAGACAGGCTGTTTTCATCCAGCACCGCGCTGATTGCCGCCGATATTTGCATCGGCCGCCCGTAAAGGTTGCTCAGGGTGCCGGTGCGGCTGTGGTCTTTAAAATTGTCACCCGGATGCAGCACCGCCACGACAACAAAGCCTTTGCGCGCCAGCGCGGTGATCAGGTCGTGCAGCGCCAGCGGCGTGCCGACATTGCCATGGGACAGCACCAGCAACGGGTAATGGCCGATGGCGATCTTGGCATCTTCGCTGGCATCGATGTCGTAGACGCCAATGCGGCTGTGCACTTCGTCATCAGTAGACGGGTAAAAAGCGATGGCGTTCATCGGCTGGCCGTCCACCGGGTCCAGAAAGCTGAGGCGATGAAAGCCCACGCTCCATTGGTTGAGTGGCTCGGCGTGCACCAGCACAGGGCAACTAGCCATTATAAGAAACACGACAGCGCATAGACGCATCATGGCGGCTTACCTTTAATAGCGCTCAGCTTGCAGCGGGCGATGAAAAAAGACGGTTACCCTCTCCTTTGCATAACCCAAGCCATTAAAGCCAGATGCAAAAAACTCCGTACTCTGGCCAATGACGGTATCCAGAATACAGAGTTTTGTTATGCGGGCACTACAGGGCAGCTTACGCGGCGCTGAACAGACCCTGACTAATGTGCTGATGAGCATCGCTCAGGGCTTTGCTGCGCACTTCATCGCCATAACCCAGGCCATGTGCACGAACAAACTCAACATCGGTGATGCCGAGGAAGCCCAGCAGCACTTTCAAATAATCTTCGTGCGCCACGCCTGTCGCCTGGCCCGCGTGCAGGCCGCCAGAGGTCGAGACCACGATCACTTTCTTGCCACCGCACAGGCCAACCGGGCCGTTTTCGGTGTAACGGAAGGTTTGGCCGGCCACCGCAATGCGGTCGATCCAGGCCTTGAGCTGGGTTGGAATGGTGAAGTTGTACATCGGCGCGCCGATCACCACTGCATCCGCGGCCAGGAACTGCGCCAGGGTGTCTGCGCTCAATTGCGCTTCGTATTTTTGCGCCGCATCACGCAGCTCAGCCGGGGTGCCAGCCGCCACCAGGGTAGCCGCCGAAAAGTGCTGAATGCCTTCGCTGGCGAGGTCGCGGTAGCTCACTTCAACACTCGGCTCAGCCGCTTGCCAAGCCTTGACTACTTCACCGCTCAGCTGACGCGAAGCCGAGTTGTCGCCCAAGATGCTCGAATCGATATGCAAAAGTTTCATGCGGATCTCCAAATTAAGACCGCCTCAGGCGATCAAGTGAGGATGATGCTACCGATGAAAGCAATCGACGATAAGTCAGCGAGCATGCGATAGTTCGTCCCACCTGTAGGACAGTGAGAAAAGCAATGCAGGACCTTAATGATCTCTACTACTTCGCCAAAGTCGTCGAAGCCGGTGGCTTTGCGGCGGCGGGCCGTGTGCTGGGAATCCCCAAGTCACGTTTATCGCGGCGTGTGGCCGAACTTGAAGAGCGCCTGGGCGCACGTCTGTTGCAGCGCACCACGCGCCAGCTAAAGCTCACCGCTGTTGGCGAGCGCTACTTGAGCCATTGCCAGGCCATGCTGTTGCAAGCCGAAATGGCCGACGAGGCCGTGGCAAGCATGTCCAGCGAACCCCGAGGGCGCCTGCGGGTGTCGTGCCCGGTGGGCCTGGCTCACCAGTTTATGCCCGATGTCGTCAGCTCTTTTCTGCGCGCCTACCCCCATGTGCAACTGGAGGTCAGCCTGCTCAATCGCCGCGTAGACTTGATCACCGAAGGCATTGACGTGGCCATGCGCGTCCGCGAACTGGGCGATGAGGACCCGCTGCTGGTGACGCGGCGTTTGCGCAAGGCGGTGACCGTCATGGTGGCCAGCCCGGCGTTCGCTGAGCAGTGGGCAATCAAGACCCCGGACGATCTCAAAAATGCCCCGGTGCTGGGGGCGCTTGAGGCCGATCGCATGGTCCATTTGCGCATGCTCGATGAGCACGGCAAAGCCTCAGACCTGGTGCTGGAAGCACGCTTGGGCATTGATGACTTTAACGTGCGCAAAGCCTGCGCCCTGCAAGGGCTGGGCTTCACCGTGCTGCCCTTGATGTATTGCGAGCACGAGCTTGAAACCGGTGAACTGGTGCAGTTGCTGCCTCAATGGTCACTGCCCGGCGGCTGGCTGCAAGCCGTGTACCCACACCGGCGTGGCGTTATGCCAGCGGTGCGGGCCTGGATCGAACATTTGGCCGATACCTTCGAACGCTGCGGAGAAAAAACCCTATGACGCGCACGTCCAACACGCAAAAAATCATGTCCAAGGAACAGGTAGCCGAGTTCTGCCGCGGCCTGCCGGGGGTCAAGGAGGATGTGAAATGGGGCGGGGTTGAAGTGTTCTATATCGATCAGAGCAAAATGTTTGCCCTGTTCAACCTCAACAGCAACGGGTTGTCGTTCAAGGTCGAGAAAGAACTGTTTCTGGGCTATATCGATCGCCCTGGGATACGCCCTTCGCCCTATCTGGCGCGAGCCCACTGGATCAACATGCAGGCGCCCTACCCGATGGGCGCTGAAGAACTGCAAGACTTGCTGCGCCGTTCCCACCAGTTGGTGGTCGGCAAACTGCCGAAAAAGCGTCAGATCGGCTTATTGATCTGACGCTCATGGCAGCCGCTTACAGGTTCAGAAAGGTGATTTTCAAGAACAGCACGTCAACCCAGACCGCTTGATGCACGACCACGATCAACCAGAACCAGGCCTGAAATGACACCTTGCGGGTCTTGTGGCGGAACACTTGCTGGGCTACCAACGCACCCGGCCAGCCGCCCAGCAACTCAACCCCGTGCAGGAGCTTTTCCGGGGTGCGCCAGCGGCCATGCCGGGCTTGCTGCTTGTCATAGCCATAAAGGATGAACGCCACGACACTGGCCACGGCATAAACAAGCAGAGGCACCCGCGTAATGCCGGTGAGCAACAGGCTCAGCGAGCCTCCCAGCGGCATCGCGCACAGCAGCAGTAACGCCAGCAGCTTGAGCTTCACGCCACGCATCGGCCCAGCTGGCTGCTCAGGCAGCCCGGCCGAGCCGCGACGATCGTTGGCCGAGGTCTTCAACCTGCCGCCGACCAGTCAATCCAGCCGAACTTCCAGGTCGCCAGAATCAGCATGCCGAAGGCAATGCGGTACCAGGCGAACGCGGCATAGCTGTGGTTGGAAATGAACTTGAGCAACGCGCGCACCGCGATCATGGCGAAGATGAATGCCGTGACAAAACCGATGGCGAACACTGGCAAGTCATCAGGCTGGAACAGTTCACGGTACTTGTAACCCGAGTACACCGCCGCGCCGACCATGGTAGGCATCGCCAGGAAGAACGAAAACTCGGTGGCCGCTTTACGCGACAGGCCGAACAACAGGCCGCCAATGATGGTCGAGCCCGAACGCGAGGTCCCCGGGATCATCGCCAGGCATTGTGCAAAACCGATTTTGACCGCGTCTTTCCAGGTCATGTCGTCTACGGTTTCAGCGCGAATCACGTGGGTGCGGCGCTCAGCCCAGAGCATGATCACACCGCCGATAACCAGGGCAGAAGCCACGGTAATCGGGTTGAACAGGTATTCGTGGATCATGTCAGCGAAGATCACCCCCAACACCACCGCCGGCAGTACCGCGATGATCAGGTTGACGGTAAAGCGACGCGCACTGGGTTGCGTCGGCAAACCTACGACAACGTCGAGGATCTTGCGGCGAAACTCCCAGACAACCGCCAAAATGGCGCCCAGCTGGATAATGATGTTGAACGCCATGGCGCGTTCGCCGCCGAAGTTCAGCAAGTCAGCCACAATAATCTGGTGGCCAGTACTTGAGACCGGCAAGAATTCCGTAAGGCCCTCAACGACACCGAGTATCAACGCCTGTGCGGCAGTCCAAAGATCCATCATTCCCCCATTAAAGCGCGGCGTCATGCCGCGCTGATTAGCTAAAAAATAAGTGTGTGCAACCGGTGCCGAGCCGTGGTTGCGGGTGTTGCATGTTCACTGACGGGATGTGAAATAACTGTCAGAAAACAATAAAGATTCAGCTTTCTGAATTTCGGCCGAGATCCTATCAGACACGTTCCACTTTCGCTGCTCTGAGTGCGAGCGTTGACAACAAGAACAACAAAGGAGTGACCGCTGTATGAATACCCTGCGCAAGTTGTCCATCAGCCAGCGTCTGTGGCTGATCTTGATCGTGGCAATGGCCATGCTGCTGGCGTTGGGTTTGCTGATGCTAAAGCAGATACATGACGATTTGAATGAAGGCAAAGCGCAGAAAACCCGGCATGTGGTGCAAGCCGCCAGTGGCGTTCTGGACTACTACCATGGCCTCGAAACTGCCGGATCGTTAAGCCGGGATGCCGCGCAACAACAAGCGCTGCAGGTCATCAGCAAGATGCGTTATGACCAGGGCGACTACTTCTGGATCAATGACCTGCGCCCTTTTATGGTCATGCACCCGACCAACCCCAAACTCGACGGCAAAGACCTGTCTGCCATCAAGGACCCGGACGGTGTGGCGATCTTCAATGAGATGGTCGCACTGGCCAAGACACAGGGTTCAGGCAACCTGGCCTACCGCTGGCCCAAACCCGGCGCTGACGAGCCGGTGGCAAAAACCTCTTATGTGCAACTGTTCGAGCCATGGGGGTGGGTGATTGGCTCCGGGGTGTACATCGACGACATGCAGGCCGAGTTTCAGGCCCAAGTATGGAAAGCCAGTGTCGCTGGCCTGACGATTGCGCTGATCATGGTCGTGCTGGTCAGATTGATCGCCCGCAGCATTGCCCGCCCGTTAAAAGAGGCGGTGCAAGCCATGGCCAATATTGCCAGCGGCGAAAGTGACCTGACCCGCAGCCTCGACACCCACGGGCGCGATGAAGTTACCGAGCTTGCCCGGCACTTCAACACCTTCACCACCAAGCTGCGCACGGTCATCCGCCACTTGCAGTCCACCGCCACAGCGCTGGAACAGTCTTCGACGCAGATCGGCAACGACGCGACGCAAGCCCAGCAACGTTGCCAGCAACAAGCCTCGCAGATGGAGCAAGTGGCCACGGCGATCAACGAAGTCACCTACGCCGTGCAAGAGGTGGCTAAAAACGCCGAACACGCCGCCGGCGAAATGCGTGGTGCACAGACCCAGGCCGAGCTGGGCCAGCAGAACATCGACAGCAGCCTGAAGCAGATCGACCAACTGTCGATCACCATTGACCAGGCGGTCGAGGTGATCCGCACGCTGGCCACGCAAAGCAGCGGCATTGGCAGCGTACTTGAAGTGATCCGCTCGATTGCCGAACAGACCAACTTACTGGCCCTGAACGCGGCCATTGAAGCGGCGCGTGCCGGAGAACAGGGTCGCGGCTTTGCCGTGGTCGCCGACGAGGTGCGCTTGCTGGCCCAGCGCACGCAAAAATCCACGGCTGAAATCCAGACCATGATTGAAGCGTTGCAACAGCACTCCGAAGCAGCCGTGAATGTTATCGCCAGCAGCAGCCAGGCGTCGCAAGCGACCATCGAACAAGCCACTCAGGCCGGCAACAGCCTGACCACCATCGGCCATGCGCTCAGCAACCTGAACGAGCTCAACGCATCCATCGCCAGCGCCACGCTTCAGCAGGCGCACGTTGTGGAAGACATCAACCAAAACGTCACCCAGGCCGCCGGCCTTTCGCAAAACACCGCCAAGGCTGCCGAACAATCGAGTGCCGACAGCGCTCACCTCAAGGAACTGAGCGTGCAGCTCAACGGATTATTGGGCCAGTTCAAGGTGTAACCCCTGCAAAACTTGTAGTCGCTGACGAGGCACGAGGCTGCGATGCGAGCCGCAGGATCGCCAATTAGGGTCGCTTCGCAACCCATCGCAGCCTCGTGCCTCGTCAGCGACTACAAGGTCATTCAGCGGTTTATTGAAATCGAGTGCACGCAAAACTTGACGACACCGGGTGATTTGAGTTTTCCTGAAACCGGTTTCATCACCCTCTGATGGAAACCGCCTGCGATAACACCAATAAAAGGTTTCAGGCCGTGAACAGTTTTTCTGCAGCCCAGCGCACCCGCGTGACCATGCTTGATGTTGCCCAGCGCGCTGGCGTCTCCAAGGCCAGTGTGTCGCGCTTTATCGGTGAAGACCGAGCTCTGTTGTCCGCGGCCATCGCCGAACGTATCGAACAGGCCATCAACGAGCTGGGCTATCGCCCCAATCAAATGGCCCGAGGCCTTAAGCGCGGCCGTACCCGGCTGATCGGCATGCTGGTGGCCGACATTCGCAACCCCTATTCGATTGCGGTGATGCATGGCGTTGAAACCGCCTGCCGCCAGCACGGCTACAACCTGGTGGTGTGCAACACCGACCGCAATGATGAGCAAGAACACCAGCACCTCGCGGCGCTACGTTCTTACAACATCGAAGGCCTGATTCTGAACACCCTTGGCCATCACCCTGACGCGCTGCAAGCGCTGCACCAAGAGATGCCCATCGTCCTGATTGACCGAAAAGTCGAGCAACTGCACAGCGACATGGTCGGCCTCGACAACGCCGGTGCCGTGCGCATGGCCCTTGAGCACCTGCAAGAGCAGGGTTATCGCGATCTGCTGCTGGTCAGCGAGCCGATTGACGGCACCAGCTCACGCAGCGAGCGTATCGAGAGCTTCAATCAGCACTTGGCCCAACACCCGTCGCTCAGCGGCGCAGCGGTGCAAACCGGCCCGCAACTCAACACCGATATCCAGGCATTTCTGCAAGCGGCTGGTCCCGGCCCCAAGGCCATCTTTTGTTCCAACGGCGTGGCCGCCCTGGCGTGCACCCAGGTTTTGCGCGAGTTGAACTGCCGCCTGTTCGAAGACGTTGGCCTGATCGCCCTGGATGACCTGGACTGGTTTGCGCTGGTGGGCAGCGGCATCACCGCCCTCGCCCAACCGACACAACAGATCGGCGCCAGCGCGTTCGACTGCCTGCTCAGACGCCTCAAGGGTGACACCGGCCCCGCGCACAACCTGGACTTCGCCGCCCGCCTGATCGTTCGCGGCTCAACTCAACACGCTAGCCCCTGACGCTTGAGGGGCTGACAACCGTTATCCGGTCGTCAGCCCTTAACGCTGTACAAAAATGAAACCGGTTTCAGAGAGCAATAACAATGAACACATTTCCTGTTTCCATCAGCCTGTCGAGCTACGGCGCCGACCTTGTTCGCGAACGAGGGCAAGCGAGTTTCATCGAGCTGCTGGCCAAAGCCGGCGCCACACGTATCGAGTTGCGCGAAGAGTTACTCACCGGTGAAGACCCGGCCAGCTTTGGCCAGGCGGTTCAACAGCACGATCTGGAATGCCTGTATTCATCGCCGATGGAACTGTGGGAAGCCGGCCAGTCACGCCCCAACCCGCAACTGCTACCGACCCTGCAACGGGCCCAGGCGTTCGGCGCCAAGTGGCTGAAAGTCTCGCTGGGGTACTTCACCGAGCATTGCGACATGCGCCAACTGGCCGCCTGCCTTGAGCAGCAATCCGTAGGCTTGCTGGTGGAAAACGACCAAACCTCCCAAGGCGGGCGCATCGAGCCCATGCAGCGCTTTTTCGACAGCGTCGAGCAACTGCAAGCCCCCGTCAGCATGACCTTCGACATTGGCAACTGGCAGTGGCAAGACCAGTCGGCCAGTACCGCCGCGCGCCTGCTGGGCCGCCACGTGACCTATGTGCATTGCAAAGGCGTGGCCAGACGTCCGGATGGCAAATTGATTGCCACCCCGCCGACGGCCACCGACCTGCAAACCTGGCAACAGCTCATGGGCCACATGCCGCACGGCCTGCCCCGCGCCGTCGAATACCCGCTGCAAGGCAACGACCTGACCTGGCTGACCCGCCAACACGTACAGGTTCTGTCCCGACTCAGTCACACCCAACAGGAGCCGAGCTATGTCTAACGTCGATGTGTTGTCATTTGGCGAAACCATGGCCATGTGGGTGGCCGAGCAAACCGGCGACCTGGCCTTGGTCGAGACGTTTCACAAACGCATCGCCGGCGCGGACAGCAACGTGGCCATTGGCCTGGCCCGTCTGGGGTTCAATGTGAACTGGTTGAGCCGCGTAGGGGCTGACTCCCTCGGGCGCTTTGTTCTCAACACCCTGCAAGGCGAAGGACTGGACTGCCAGCATGTGGCGATTGACCCGCAGCACCCCACGGGTTTTCAGCTTAAATCGCGCGTCGATGAAGGCAGTGACCCGTACGTGGAGTATTTTCGCCGGGGTTCCGCCGCCAGCCACCTGAACCGCTCGGTGATCAGCGACGCGTTGCTCAACGCCCGGCACTTGCATGCCACCGGCATCCCGCCTGCGCTTTCAGCGAGCTGCAACGAATTGTCTTTTGAACTGATGCGGGCGATGCGCGCCGCAGGCAAAAGTGTGTCGTTTGACCCGAACCTGCGCCCGTCGCTATGGGCCAGCGAACAGCAGATGATTCGCGACATCAACGCCCTCGCCGCCCACGCGCACTGGGTACTGCCGGGGCTTGCAGAAGGCCGCCTGCTCACCGGCTACGACGCCCCTGCGGACATTGCCGCGTTTTATCTGGAGCAAGGCGCGGAGGCGGTGATCATCAAACTCGGCGCCAAAGGCGCGTTCTTGCGCACGGCCACCACCGAGCAATTTGTGCCCGCCGTGCCTGTCGCCCACGTGATCGACACCGTGGGTGCGGGCGATGGCTTTGCTGTGGGGGTGATCAGCGCCCTGCTGGAAAACCTCAGCCTTGACCAAGCGGTGCAACGCGGCAACTGGATCGGCAGTCGCGCCGTGCAAAGCCGTGGCGACATGGAGGGCCTGCCGACCCGCGCTGAACTCAACCAACTCTCAACCGCCGCCTGATTTTTAGCTCGACCCGTTACCTGCTGCGACAAAAACAACAAGCTCAGGAGCATCACCATGCACTCACTGAAACTCGCCACCCGCCGGTGGTGGTACATCATGCCGATCGTCTTCATCACCTATAGCCTGGCCTACCTGGACCGCGCCAACTATGGCTTTGCCGCCGCCTCGGGCATGGCCGCCGACCTCAACATCACCCCCGGCCTGTCGTCGTTGCTGGGAGCGCTGTTTTTTCTGGGGTACTTCTTTTTCCAGGTCCCCGGAGCGGTCTACGCGCAACGCAACAGCGTTAAAAAGCTGATTTTTGTCAGCCTGATTCTCTGGGGCGGCCTCGCCACCTTGACCGGCGTGGTGTCCAACGCCTACAGCCTGATCGTCATCCGCTTCATGCTCGGCGTGGTTGAAGCCGCGGTAATGCCCGCCATGCTGGTGTATTTGTGTCACTGGTTTACCCGTGCCGAACGCTCGCGCGCCAACACCTTCCTGATCCTTGGCAACCCGGTGACCATGCTCTGGATGTCGGTGGTGTCGGGCTATCTGGTGGAGCATTACAGCTGGCGCTGGATGTTTATCGTTGAAGGCTTGCCTGCCGTACTTTGGGCGTTTATCTGGTGGCGCCTGGCGGATGACCGCCCAAGCGACGCCAAGTGGCTTAGCCAGCAAGAGAAGCAAGACTTGCAAAGCGCGCTGGATGCCGAGCAAGTGGGCATGACCCCGGTGAAGAACTACGCGGCGGCCTTCCGCTCGCCAAAAGTCATCCTGCTGGCCTTGCAGTTCTTTTGCTGGAGCATCGGCGTGTACGGCTTTGTGCTGTGGCTGCCGTCGATCCTTAAACAGGGCGCGCACATGGACATGATCGAAGCCGGCTGGCTCTCGGCCCTGCCCTATCTGGCAGCCGTGATCGGCATGCTCGCGGTGTCGTGGGGCTCGGACAAACTGCAAAAGCGCAAACGTTTTGTCTGGCCACCGTTGCTGATTGCCTCTATCGCCTTCTACGGTTCCTACGCATTGGGCGCCGAGCACTTTTGGTGGTCCTACACATTGCTGGTCATTGCCGGGGCCTGCATGTACGCGCCGTATGGCCCCTTTTTCGCCATCATCCCGGAAATCCTCCCGGCTAACGTGGCAGGCGGCGCCATGGCATTGATCAACAGCATGGGCGCGCTGGGCTCATTTGGTGGCTCTTATCTGGTGGGTTACCTGAACAGCGAGACCGGATCCCCTGGCGCGTCGTACCTGCTGATGAGCGGCGCCCTGCTGATCTCGGTGCTGTTGACCCTGATGCTCACTCCAACGCACAAAAATCCGGTCGCCCCTAAACGCCGCGCCTCGCAGCGCTTGGCCCACTCTTGATTTGAATGTCGGTGAATCCCTTGAAAAAACACGTCGTGTTATACAAAGAACTGTCCGAACCGCTGATGCAGCGACTGCAAGCCGAAACAGAGGTCACGCTGATCAAGCGCCTCGACGCCCAAGGGCTGGAGCAACTGCGCGCCGCCCTGCCTCACGCCCACGGTTTGCTCGGCGCCAGCCTTAAACTCGACGCGCAATTGCTCGACCTGGCCCCCAAGCTTGAAGCCGTGGCCAGCGTGTCTGTGGGCGTTGATAACTACGATATTGACTACCTGACCCGGCGCAACATCGTGCTCACCAATACCCCGGACGTCCTCACCGAGACGACGGCGGACACCGGCTTTGCGTTGATATTGGCCAGCGCCCGGCGCGTGGTGGAACTGGCAATTAAGGTGCGCAATGGCCAGTGGCAGAAAAACATCGGGCCCGAATCTTTTGGCACCGACGTGCATGGCAAAACCCTGGGCATTATCGGCATGGGCCGCATTGGTGAAGCCCTGGCCCAGCGCGGTCACTTTGGTTTCGGCATGCCGGTGATCTACCACAGCAATTCGCCAAAGCCTGCGGTTGAGGCGCGCTTCAATGCGCGCTACCGCAGCCTCAACGAGCTGCTGCAAGAAGCCGACTTTGTGTGCCTGACCTTGCCGCTGACGGCGCAAACCGAAGGTTTGATGGGTGCTGAACAGTTCGCCCTGATGCGCCCCGAGAGCATCTTTATCAATATCTCGCGGGGCAAAGTGGTGGATGAAGCGGCGCTGATTGAGGCCTTGCAACAGGGCCAGATCCGCGCTGCCGGGCTGGATGTGTTTGTACGCGAGCCGCTGGAAGTGGACTCGCCGCTGCTGCAACTGAACAACGTGGTGGCCACACCGCATATCGGCTCAGCCACCGTCGAAACCCGCGAAGCGATGGCACGCTGCGCCGTCGATAACCTGCTGGCCGCCCTGACCGGCGAACGCCCGGCCAATCGGGTGAATTGAGCTGAAACTGTAGGAGCGAGCTCGCCTCGCGATCTTTTGATTTTTTGAAAAGATCGCGAGACAAGCTCGCTCCTACAGAGTGGGAGTTACTCGCCCGCCTTGATTTTGGTCCACACGCGGGTGCGGACCCGGTCAATTTTTAGCGGCATGGCTTCGAGTGCAAACAACTTGCCCATCATTTCTGGCGTCGGGTAAATCTTGGTGTCGGCCTTGATCTCAGGGCTGACCAACGCGTCCGCCTGCTGGTTGCCGTTGGCGTAATGCACGTAGTTGCTAATGCCCGCCATCACATCCGGGCGCAGCAAGTAGTTCATAAAGCTGTACGCGGCTTTTTCGTCTGGGGCATCGGCGGGCATGGCAACCATGTCAAACCAGATCGCCGCCCCTTCCTTGGGAATCGAGTAACCAATCTCGATGCCGTTTTTCGCTTCTTTGGCCCGAGTCTCGGCCTGCAAAATGTCGCCCGAGAAGCCTACCGCGACGCAGATATTGCCGTTGGCCAGGTCGCTGGTGTATTTCGAGGAATGGAAGTAGCTGATGTAAGGCCGGACTTTCATCAGCAAATCTTCGGCTTTTTTGTAGTCATCCGGGTTTTTGCTGTGGGGCGGCAAGCCCAGATAATTCAGGGCAGCGGGGAGGATCTCCGGGCCATTGTCGAGAATCGCAACGCCGCACTTGCTGAGTTTGGCCATGTTCTCGGGCTTGAAGATTAAGTCCCAGGAATCGACCGGCGCGTTATCACCCAAGACTGCTTTGACCTTGGCCACGTTGTAGCCAATCCCGGTGCTGCCCCACAAATAAGGGAAGCCATGCTCATTGCCCGGGTCGTTGACTTCCAGCGCCTTGAGCAGCACCGGGTTGAGGTTTTTCCAGTTGGGCAATTGGCTCTTGTCGAGCTTCTTCAATGCCCCGCCTTCAATCTGCCGGGCCATGAAGTGGTTGGACGGGAACACCACGTCATACCCGGAGTTACCGGTCATCAACTTGCCGTCCAGCGTCTCGTTGCTGTCGAACAGGTCATAGGTAAAACCAATGCCGGTGTCGCGTTGAAAATTCTTCATCGTGTCGGGCGCAATGTAATCCGACCAGTTGTAGACCTTCACCGTCTCGGCGGCCTGACACAACGTACCAACCAGCATTAGGGGCAACAGAGTAGTCATACGCTTCATGATTCGATTCCTAGCATGTTTTGGGCAGCTTTTTTATAGGCAGGTATCGGCAGTGTTCAGCGATCAAAAGATCAATACATAGGTCTTGCGCACGGTTTCCTGGATGTCCCAGATACCGGTGCTGTTGGCAGGCAACATCAGTGCATCGCCCGCTTCTATGGTCAGAGGTTCACCGCCATCGGGGGTGAAAGTGCAGCGGCCTTGAATAAAGTGACAAAACTCCTGCTGGACGATTTGCCGACGCCAGCGCCCCGGCGTGCACTCCCAGATTCCGGTTTCGACGCCATCGGTGCGTTCAACACAGGTGACCGAGGTGACCGACACTGGCGTTCCCAGCGGCACAGCCACCGGGAAGGACTCTTGCAGCACAGCATGGGCGGTGTTTTTAAAGTGCGTGATGCTCATAAAAAACTTCCTGATCAAGACAACAAGGGTTACTGCATGAAACCTTCCATAAAGCCCGCCACACGGCTGGCAAATTGCCGACGCCACGGCGGGCTATTAAGATTCGCCAGGGTTTTGTCTTCGTACACAAAGCTGCGAATGATCGCGTTGTAACCTAACCAGCGGCACGGTTCGGGCTCCCAGGCCTTGAGCGCTTTCAAGCCGCCTTCGGTTAACACCCAAGGCTGTTTAACCTCTGCCGTGTCCCGTTGCAGAATCAGGTCGGCCAAGGTTCGGCCGCCCAAATGACTGGCACCCACGCCTTCACCGCCGTAGCCCCCGGCCAGCGCAATGCCCTGCTGGCGGTCATAGAGCATGTGCGGCTGAAAGCGCCGCGACATCCCCAGGTTTCCGCCCCACGCATGGCTGATCTCGACTTTTTTCAATTGCGGGAACAGTTCACCGAACAGGTAGCGGCGGAGCTCTATTTCGCTGGCAGTCAGGTCGAAGTTTTCGCGCAGGCGCCCGCCAAACTGGTAGCCCCCGCGCGCGCCGAACACCAGACGGTTATCCGCCGTGCGCTGGCCGTAGGTCACTTGGCGGCTGCTCTCGCTAAAGGCTTGCCCCTGCGACAGGCCGATGCTGTCCCACAGTGCCTCGGACAACGGCTCGGTGGCGACAATCAAGCTTTGCACCGGCAACTGATAACGCCCCAGAGGCGCCAGGGTGTTGGCATAGCCTTCTACAGCGGGTACCACCCAGCGGCTGCGAACCTGCGCCTTGGCCGTGCGGGCCTTGCCGGGCTGCCAATCAGTCACCGGGCTTTGCTCAAAAATCTGCACGCCCATACGCTCGACAGCGCGGGCCAGCCCGCGCACCAGCTTGGCCGGGTGAATTGTTGCCACGTGCGGGGTGTAGATACCCCCGTAGGGTTTGGCGACACGGACCTGCTGCGCCAATTCATTGGGGCTTAGCCAGCGGTAGTCGGTGTCATTCAAGCCTTGGGCATGCAGTTTGTCCAAGTATCGGCGCATGCTGGCTTCTTGCTCCGGGTAGCGCGCGGCACAGTACAAGGCGCCGCCTTTGCGGTAGTCGCAGTCGATGCCCTCGCGATCAATCACGCTTTTAACTTCGTCCGGGATGCCGTGCAGCAGGTCGAATGAGGCGCGTCGTTGTGCGGCCGAGAGCCTGGCAAGCAAGCGGTCTTCGCCCAGCAGGTTGCCCATCAGCCAGCCGCCATTGCGGCCCGACGCACCAAAACCTGCGGTCTGCGCCTCGACAATGGCGACGCTCAACTCGGGGGCATGGCGTTTGAGGTAGTACGCGGTCCACAACCCGGTGTAGCCAGCGCCAATGATCAGCACGTCGACCTCCAGGTCGTGCTCAAGCGAGGGCCGAGGCGTCAGGGTTTCCTCAAGCTGGTCCATCCATAAACTGATCGCGCGCCATGCTGGCATTACCGACTCCACCTTGGGTTCAAGAATGGGTCGATCCTAGCGTCAGTGCTCAACCAGCGTCTTGCGTGCGTGCACGCAAAGAAATTTGCCTGGCGTAGGCCTTGGGTGACTGGCCGGTGTGCTGGCGAAAACAGGTGTAAAAGGCCGATATCGAGTTGAAGCCCGCCGAAAACGCCACCTCATCCACCTTGATTGGTGCAACCGCCCTATCCATCGCCGCTAACACATGCTGTAACCGCGCCTGATTCACATAGCGATAAAAGCTTTGGCCAAGCACCTTGTTCAACAAATACGACATCTGGTTGCGCGTATAGCCGCAGGCCTTGGCCACCTGTTGCAGATCCAGTTCGGGGTCGAGATAGGGCTGCTGACGTTCGAAGTAGGTTTGCAGGTCTTGGGCCATAAAGCTCAATTGCCGGGCCGAGAGCCCTAGGCGACTGACCGCCGGGCGCAGCGGTGGTTGTTGTGCGGTGTCAGGAGCGGTTTCGTGCACCAGCGAGGCGTATTCATTGACGCGCCAGATCAGGCCGTCGCGTACGGTAATCGCTTCACTGGCGCGAAACGATACCAGCCCCTGACTGCCGCGCAAGGTCATGCGGTATTGAATGAACGCAGTGTTGCCGTCCAGGCGAATCCGGTCACTGTGCTCCAGCGCCTCATCCGCCGCCCTGGGCATGGACTTTTGCACGTACTCGCGCAATTCAGCGAGGACCATGACGCGGTTCTGGAAGAAGTCGTGATAGCGCACGTCAGGATGATAAAGCGCCATCACGCCGTCGAGGTCGCGGTACTTCCAGCACAGGTGGTAGCGCATGACCGTTTCGCCAGTCGCCTGGGTCTGTTCAGGGCCGTCGTCGGGGAGTGACATAGAACGCTCAACTGGCAAAAAACACAGAATGCCGAGTTTACCCACACGCTTCAATAACAGCTGGACGGAGCCAAATTTGCCGCAGCCCATGACACACATCAAATCTGGCGCCATTAAACCGACGAAGGGCAAAAAAAGGCTTATCGCCATCACTTATGAGTGCTAGGTTAAACACGAAAGACTCGCAAACACTCAAGGAAAGGTTCGCGCCTCGCCATCACGTCAGAGCAAAAGGAATCGCTCTTAATGAAAACTGTCAGCTCCGTCGATAAATTCAGCTTCCCCAATGCCTGCCAACTCATGCGTTGGCACTTCCACCCCATTGGCTTCGAGGCGACCATGGATGCGCCCAAGAGCATGGTTGCCCGGTTGTTTGACCGCGCCACCGGGGAAACCATGATTGCCATCGCCGGCATCCCCTGCGCCACCAGCATGAGCACCGGGGAAGTGGCACGCATCATCCAGGCCGTGGAGGACGAGCTCGAAAGCTTCATCCCCCCTTTGGCGTGGCAGGCTTAAGCCATCCCCAAAATCCTTGTAGGAGCGAGCTTGCTCGCGATCTATTGATCTTTAAAAGATCGCGAGCAAGCTCGCTCCTACACGTTCACGTTAACCAGCAGTCACCTTTGAACCGCGTAGGTCCTCAAAAAACGCTTTGCCCTTGGGTATCCGGTCCGAGGCCTTGGGCATGTTCGGCCCTTGGGCGTCCTGGCTTTCCAGGTACCAATAGCAATGCGTCACCGCACGGGTAATACCGACATAGGCCAGTCGCAGGATTTCGTCCTTCTGCGCCGCGTCGTAAGGGTCCGGTTCGCCGTCCTTGCCCAGGCCCGCCATGCGATAGACCTGATTTTTATACGGTGACGAGGTCAGATGCTGGCAATCGCCCAGCAGGAAAACAGCGTCGGACTGCAGGCCTTTGGAGCTGTGATACGTCAACTGTTTGAGCCGACGATATTCAGGCGCCAACCTCGAATCCACATTAACTACAGACTGTATATCCTTTTCAATCAACAGCTTATCGCTGCTTTTTCGATACAACATTAAGATTCGATCGCCCGCATTGTAGTGTTCGATCAATCGGGCAGCCAAATCCTGGTCGTCCCGATTGAGAACATTCACCGGCACGGGCTGCTTGGGCTCGCCGCTGGCCTTGGCGCGTTTACCGGCAATCGACGGCGCCGCCCGCACGATGTGTTCAGCCGCGTCGATGATGTGCTGATGGCTGCGGAAGTTATCGCTGAGCATCACGCGCGTAGTGGTGGGCGACGGGAATTCTTTGTTGAACTCCATAAAGTACTTGGGCGAACTGCCGCGCCAGCCATAGATCGACTGCCAGTCATCGCCCACACACAGCAGCGAAGAACGCTGAGCGCCCCGCCCGACGTGCATGGCAGGCCCACGGCTGCGGATCTCCCGCAAGCTGGCGCGCAGCCACGAGACGATCTGCGGTGACACGTCCTGGAACTCATCGATCATCAAATGCGACAACGGCCGCAGTTGCTCGTGGCTCAGCAGCTTGAAGTTCTGCGGCGTGTTCTCACCAAACAACGAGAACATGCGGTTGTAGGTCATCACCGGCGGCGTTTGCGCCAACAGGTGGTCTTCCAGCGCCCGCCAGTAAAGGCTCAAGGCCTCAAAGAAAAAACGGTCCGGGTCATCCTTGGCAAAGCGCATCTCGCCCACCGCCGCTGCCACGTCGAGCCCCAGGTTCTCGATAAAACTGGCGGCCGCAACAAAACAGTCGAGCAACGGTGCTGAAGTCAGTTCGCCCTTGAGCTTGTAATCAAAACCAGGCCCGGCACTGGCATCCCCTGCCAGCGAAGCAATGACTCGCTTGGCATCTGCATAACTTTCCAACCAAATCAGCGGCTTACTGCAAAAAGCTCGAAACAGTGTGCGCTTGACTGCCCATTCTGCGCGAACCGTCAGTTTGGCCCCGGGGCGAGAGATTTGCGGGTTTTCACGCGGATCAAAGCCCAGCACGACCCAGGCATCCAATTGCGGGATATACCCGTGGCAATGGAACTGCGAGCCGTTGATCTCCAGGGTTTCCCGGTTCGGCTCGATCCCTTTGATCGGCCAGGCCCCGGCGGCAAACCACAAGTCCTCAAGGGTGTCGCACAACTCTTCATCGCGCTTGGCTGCCAGTTCGGTGACCGCCATGCGTTTTTGCACATCCGGGTGATCACGCTCCAGCTCCTTGAGCTGCAAGGCATGCCGACACAACGGCGCCAGTGTTTCGCGAAAACGCGCATCGCGGGTGTACAGCCCGTGGTAACAGGCATTGAGCTGCTGACGCTGAGCGTCGTTGATGCGTAGATCAAACGGGTTGCTGTCGGCGTCGTCTTCACTCAGCAGGCTGCGCGAGTTCAGGGTTTCGAAGGCCTGCAACTGACCATAGCCGGGCAAGCTGCGCACCATCGGCAAGATCCGTGAGTGGAAGGTCCGCACCACATCGCGGGCCTCTTTAAGGCTCAGGGTGCGGCCCCACAAGGCGAAAATCTCTTGCAGCTTGCTGATGAAGTCTTTGCGCGACTCGCGGGTGAAGGTCACCACCGTCATGGAGTCGAGTTCAAAGCCCAGGTAGTGGGTCAATAACAGGATGCGCAGCACCAGCGACGTCGACTTGCCCGCGCCGGCGCCAGCAACCACGGAGGTCGACGGGGTGTCACTGAAGATCATCTTCCACTGCGCCGCGCTGGGCTGTGCGTGCGCGGGCAACAACGCCGCGACATCGGCCTTGATCTGCTTTTTCAGCTCAGGGCTCAAGGGCAGGCGCCAATCGTCGAACAGATTGTCATCAATCCCTGGCGCACGCAGTACCTGCGGGCGCGTGTCGCTGATAAACAGCACTTGACGCCCTTCTTCCAGCCCTTCGCTGTGCCCTTCCTTGAAGCCGTAATCGAAGCCTGAAGTGTGCCCGCTGCGAAATCCGTCAGCCTGGCCTTGTAACCACGACGCCGCATGCTGGGCGCGCAAACGGCTTAAACCGTTGCCAAACAGGCGAGCAGCGAGGCGTTTTAACCAGGGCAGTTGGGCTTGGGGGACAAGTTGTTCAGGCACATCGGGGGTGTTTTGCGTCACGCTGACTCCGTGGGGTGAGGCTGTCTGGGCACAAAGGCTATGGTCGCCGCATTACGCGCAGATTTCTAGCTAATTGCTTGAGCATCAGCTGCTTAGGGTTTGTTGTGCAGGTAAACCCCACCAGGTAAACAACCCGAAACATCAAATTAACTGATAGCTTTTAAGCATTTTTTGCGCTTTTTATCGATATGTTCATGCAGGAGAATCAGCTCCATCATCAATCGGGTAACCGCTTACACCCTTCCGGCGACCTGAACAGGAGAAGAATCATGCTTGAACTCAGACCCTTCAACACCCTGGGCGGCGCACACCACGGTTGGCTGGATGCCCATCACCATTTTTCGTTCGCCAGTTATCACGACCCAAAACGGATGAACTGGGGCAACCTGCGCGTCTGGAACGACGACATCATCGCCCCCGGAACCGGTTTCCCGCAGCACCCGCACCGCGACATGGAGATCATTACCTACGTGCGTGAAGGTGCTATCAGCCATGAAGACAACCTGGGCAACAAAGGCCGCACCGAGGCCGGTGACGTGCAGGTGATGAGCGCTGGCACCGGGATTGCCCACAGCGAGTACAACCTGGAGTCGACACCGACCAAGATCTTCCAGATCTGGATCATTCCAGACCAAGCCGGCCAGGCACCGTCATGGGGCGCCAAACCGTTCCCGAAGGGTCAGAAAGAAGGCTTTGTAACCTTGGCCAGCGGCAAAGCGGGCGACCACGAAAGCCTGAGCATCCGCGCAGACGCCCGTGTGGTAGCGGCCAACCTCAAGGCCGGGGAAAGCGCCGAATACCGCCTGGACAGCGGTCGCCGTGCTTATTTGGTGCCGGCGACCGGCGTGATTGAAGTCAATGGCCTGCGCGCACACGCCCGGGATGGCGTGGCCATCGTCGACGAAAGCGTATTGCGGGTGACGGCGATAGAAGACAGCGAAATCGTGCTGGTGGATGTCGCCTGATATCACCGACTCACATTTGTCTCGCGATCTTTTCGAAGATCAAAAGATCGCGAGGCAAGCTCGCTCCTACAGGGCGATGGAGGGGTCAGGACGTTGCTAGCGCCTCGGTATTGGCCTTGCGCCGCTGGATGACATACCCCAACACCGCCAGCGGTGCCGTCGCCAGCATCACTTCGACGGTGATTTGCAGCGGCTGACTGATGTAGGTCGAGACCAGCAAGCTGCTCAGAAAACACAAGCCAAGCTGTAAGGTGTTTTGCAGCCCGGCCGCTTTGCCCGAGTTCCCGGCAAAGGGCATCAGTGCATTGGCCACCACAATCGGGTAGCTCGCGCCGTTAACCAGCGCCATCAGGCAAAACGGTATCAGCAAGGTCGCCAACGTCGGTTCGGTTTGCGTCGCCACCCAATACAACCCCACCATGCTCGCGCAGTACGCCACCAGTAGCCACGGCAACAGCGTGCGGCCCTTGATGCGCTGCAAGGCACTGCGGCAGCCATAACCACCGGCCATAAATGCCAGCGTCGGCAAGGCGTAGCTCAAGCCGATATCACTCGGGCTGTAGCCCATGTCCCCCAGAATGAACGGCGACGCGGTCAGCCATGCGAAGAAACTCGCCGAGCACGCCGCAAACATCATCACGTTGCCGCTAAAACTCGCCGAGCACAGTAACTTCCAGTAGCTGACCTGAGTTGCTTGCGGGGTACGGACCACGCTGCGGGCTTTTTCTTTGAGCAGCAGCGTCGGCACAATCAGCAGCACCGCCAACCCCAGCAACACCGCAAAAATCGCCTGCCAGCCTAAATGGTTGAGCACCACGGCGCCCAACAGCGGGGCCAATGCAGGTGACAAGCCCATCAGCGGCATAATCCCGGCAAACACCCGGTTGGCTTTGTCAGACGGATAGCGATCGATCACCAGCGCTTGCCAGGTGACCGCTGCCGCGCAAATACCGATGGCCTGAATAAACCGCAGGCTCAGTAACAGCG
Source organism: Pseudomonas sp. FSL R10-0399 (assembly GCF_009600165.1). Lineage (NCBI taxonomy): Bacteria > Pseudomonadati > Pseudomonadota > Gammaproteobacteria > Pseudomonadales > Pseudomonadaceae > Pseudomonas > Pseudomonas sp. FSL R10-0399. The sequence goes on along the minus strand of NZ_WIWK01000010.1, from coordinate 14,694 downwards.
CGGCATTGTCGACAAACAACATCCCCACGCAGCCCAGGGCAAACATGGACAGGCCCGCCAAAAGCACCGGCTTGCGCCCCAAGCGGTCAGACAGCGGCCCCCAGAGCAATTGCCCAAAGGCGAAACCGGCCAGAAAGATACTCAGGCTCGCGCCCACGGCCCCGGCCGACAGGCCCAATTCGCTGCGCAATGTGCCGAAAGCGGGCAGGTACATATCCATCGCCAGATAGCCGAGCATGCTCAGCCCGGCGAGATAACAGGTAAAACCAAAAGAATTCTTCATGTGCACCCAAAACTTGCCATCAAACAATTTGTTGACTGACGCGCATTATCCGGCTGAGGATTGCCTTGTGAAGCGAGAATTATTGCCTGATGGCATCAAATATTTCGAAGGCAAGCTATGTGGTCTGAATACTCTCTGGATGTCATTGATGCAGTCGCCCGTCACGGGAGCTTCAGTGGCGCCGCCCAAGAGTTGCACCGGGTCCCCTCCGCCGTCAGTTACACCGTGCGCCAGCTGGAGCAATGGCTCGCTGTGCCGTTGTTTGTCCGTCGTCACCGGGATGTCGAGCTGACACCCGCCGGGCGCGTGTTCGTCAAAGAAGCCCGCGATGTGATGAAAAAAATGCTCGGCACCCGGCGTCTGTGCCAACAGGTGGCCAATGGCTGGAGCGGCCAGTTGCGGGTCGGCGTGGACGCCATCGTCAAACAACCCCGCTGCCAGCAAATGCTGCTGGATTTCTACCGACACTTTCCCGACGTGGAATTGCTGGTGCATTACGAGGTGTATAACGGTGTGTGGGATGCCCTGGTCGACGGGCGTACGGACATCGTCATCGGCGCGACCCGGGCAATCCCCGTCACGGCCAGCTTTGCCTTCCGAGATATGGGTTCGCTGCACTGGCTGTGCGTGGCCAGCCCGGCACATCCTTTGACGTCACTTCAGGGCCCGTTGAATGACGAGCAACTGCGCCCCTACCCGTCATTGTGCATGGACGACACCTCGCGCAGCCTGCCCAAGCGCGACACCTGGACACTGGATAACCAGCGACGAATGATGGTGCCCGACTGGGCCACGGGCCTGGCGTGCCTGAGTGATGGATTGTGCGTTGGCATGGTGCCTGCGCACCTCGCGAAGCCCTTGATTGAGCAAGGTCGCCTGGTCGCCCTGCCGTTGCAACGGCCCTTCCCCTCCAGCCCTTCGTGCATTGCCTGGAACCAGACTCATCAGTCTCCCGCGATGAGTTGGCTGCTGGAGTATCTGGGCGATACGCCGACCTTGAACCTTGAATGGCTCAACGAACAGGACGTGGGGGAGCAGGATCTTGAGGCGCAAACAGAGAGGTCATGAAGGTTAGCGTTTTGACGACATGGTTTTCACACCACTTTCACATCGTCAGGGCTAATTTTAACCTACTCCTTTAGTGAATCCCGTTCAGCCCGCTCCCCCCAGCGGGCTTTTTTTTGCGCACGAATAACGCTTTTAATCTTCCAGCGCCTTAACGGGTTTGGCAGGTTTTACGGGCTTTGCAGGCTTGGTGCCTTTCTCTGGTTTTTCTGGAGGGACAGCCTCTGGCGGCGCCTGGGTTTCTTTCTCGCTGGCCGGCAAAGCATCGATGGTGGCGAACAATTTAGGCAGGTCGGCATCGCCCTCGCCTTCAAATTTTCTCTCTCCGTCCTTGCCGATCAGGAACACCTTGGCTTTCTCAATGATCATCCCGGGCTTAAGCCCGCGTATCAGGGACATCGTAGACTGCGTTTCTAGGTCTTTGCCATCCCGTTTGCCGGCAATACCGACAACCTCATAAAGCACCAGACTGCGGTCCTTGAAGCCCTGCTGAATCGCCGGGTCTTCCAGTTCCTTCTTGAGTGCGGTCAGTGTCGGGTCAGCCGGTGTACGGGCAACAATGATTAACGGGCGGGACTTGCCGCGATCCTGTTCAAGTGGGCTGGGAACCTCAATGGCCTGGACCGTGCTGGTGGCCAGCACACTGGCGAGGATCAATAAACGGATAAACATCCAGATCTCCTTTTCTTATCGGACCGGGTCCGCGAATGTACCGCCAAGGGCCTGAAACCCTCGGCGCTGAGCCTGTTGTAGGAAGCATAGGCGCAACCGGGCTTTTGGACTTTGCCTTTCACGTTTAGTTATTGCAACCACGCCTAAATATCTTGAAATACCTGAGTCATCAGTTGGTTTTAGCCGCAGAGCGACGCTTGGCCCGGTAATGGCGAATCAGGCCAATACCCACCATCACTCCGATGACACACAGCGCAATCGGCAAACGGTATGGCTTAAGGTCGCCAAAAACGCCTTGCAGAAACTCCCCGGCCCAATACCCCGCATTGACGAACAGCGTTGCCCACACCACTGCGCCCAACAGGTTGATAAAGGTGAATTTCAACGGTGACACCTTGCTCGCACCGATTACCATTGGCCCGACCAGGCGCATGCCGTAGAGAAAACGCACGGAAAAAATCGACACCGTCGGGTACTGGTTGATTAGCTGCGATACCCGATCGATGGCGGCTTTCTGCTTGTGCAATCGGGGCAGCAATCGCTCGCCAAAATAGCGCCCGACCCAGAACAACAACTGATCGCCGAGCATCCCGGCCACGCTGGCATAACCGATCACCGGCAACAGTTTGAGCGCATGTTGGTGCGCTGCCATCCCTCCCAAAATCAGGATGGTCTCACCTTCAAGCAGGCAACCAATAAAGATGGCCAGATAGCCATAAGTGGCCAGCAAGTGGTTCAGATCGATGTGTTCAAACATGTGCGCTCTGGCGCTCCATTCCAATAAAAAGTGTTACTGCTTCCTGCAAGAGACGCTCTGTTCAGTGCGTGTGCCGGTGATGAATATCCGGAAAATGCGGGTGACTGTGCTGAATCGGTGCATGTTGATGCGTATGACTGTGCGCGATGCCCGCAGGTTCATCCCCATCATGTTCATGCTGATGGTGCTCGTCATGGGTGTGCCGGTGCGTATGCTCCAGCGGTTGATGCTGATGCAGGTGAGCATGGGATTCGGTCAGGTGCAGCCACACCCCGAACAGCATAAAAGCCGCAGCCAGCCAAAACAGCAGCGAAACCGACTCGCCCAACACCAGAATTGAAATGGCCGCGCCCAAAAAAGGCGCCGTCGAAAAATAAGCCCCGGTGCGTGCCGCACCCAGGCCACGCAGTGCCAGCACAAACAGCACCAGACTCACGCCATAGCCTAAAAAACCAATCAGCAGGGTTGGCGTCAACACCTGCACCGGCACCCATTGCGCGCCCAATGTGAACGCGACCGTGCAATTCACCAAACCTGCGAACAAGCCTTTGGAACCGGCGATATACAACGAATCAGAAGCCGATACTTTGCGCGTGAGGTTGTTGTCCACCGCCCAGCATAAACAAGCGAACGCCACCGCAATGGGCCCCAGCCACGACTGCGAAACATCCGGGGTGTGCCCGGCTGGCCAGGACAACACAAGGCCGCCGGCGATAATCGCCAACATGCCCAGAACAATTCGGCGGTCAGCATTTTCCTTGAACACTACCCACGCCAACAGCGCAGTCAGCACCGGTTCGAGGTTGAGCATCAGCGACGCGGTGGCGCCACTGGTGCGGGTCAAGCCAAACATCAGGGCAACCGGCCCCAACACCCCGCCGAACAGAATCGCTCCGACCAGCCACGGCCATTCGCCAGCAGGTAGCCCCGAAGGTTTCCAGCCACGATCGCGTAGACAACGCACCAGCACCAGGCCCACTCCGCTGCCTAAATACAACAAACCGGCCAACAGCACAGGCGGCACCTCAGCCCCTAACACCTTGGCCAGCGGCGTGCTGGCGCCGAACAGTGCGGCCGCAGCCAATGCATAAATCACGCTGGTATTCATGATGCCAACCCGTTCAGGACCTGAGTGCATCCTAGCCTAACCATGCTGCCCTGAACGACAGCTAACACTGGTTATGACTTATGGCAGGATCACTGACAAAATCCAAGGTGCTCCCGCTTTACAACATGACTAAATAGCCGGGTGCGCGCTCACAAAAACAGGAATTGTCTGAATGACGCCCGAGCCTTGTCTATTTACATTAAAAATAGACAAGGAGAGTTTGGTCATGAATACCCTGAACGTTGTAATTTTTTGTGCAAGCCCTGTAAAAACCAAAGCCCTGACTGGTTTACTGAAGGCGATCGGCATCATTAATATTCATGCACCCGAGAACGATAGTGAACCGACTTCATTCACACCTCCGTTTGTCGAACTGGACGTCGTTATCTGCGATTCATTTAATTCACTTAAAGAACTCAGCTACTTGAGGGATCTGTGCGAATACTTTTCATTTTTTTCAGTCATCGAATCAGAAAAACTTGAAAAACCGATGAAATGGGGCGCAAGCAACCTGGTGACACACTATAAGAAACATCATTTGGGGCGCTACGAAGACGACATCAGCAAAGTCAAAATACACAGCCTGCTGAAAAAAGCGCTTACTTTAAAAGACATCGCTAAAAACAACGTATTCAAATCAGGTGTCGAGCAAGAAACACTGAAACAGATACTTCATAAGGACATGGACTTTCAGCCCCCTTTTCAGGACGTACAGGCCGACCGTGTAACCGCCTACTTCCAGCCTCAATACTGCGCATTGACGAAAACGATTACCGGCATCGAAGTTATCGCGCACTGGAGCCACCCCGCTTATGACAGGCTAAGTACCAACCATTTCAAGCACGACACTCCTGAACACATCGTTCACTGGGCATTGTTCTCCTGCGCGCTGTCCAATGCCATTCAACTGCACCGCCACACCCTGAATATCGACCCCACTATTCTTTATACGTACATCATTGATGCTTCCTTGTTGAAATCCAGGCATTTCGCCAGCAACGTATTGGAAGCATTAAAAATATTCGACATTCCGCTGCACACCATCGCGCTCGAAATTTCAGGTAAAGTTGACACACCCATGAGTCTCGAATACATCGATAACATCACAACACTCATGAACTGCCAAGTTGGATTATCACTGGGAAATTTCGGCGCCAGTGACTCACCTTTCGACATCCTCGCCGACATGCCCTTCACACAAATAAAGCTCAATACCAACTTCGCTTTAACAAACAGCTCCATCAAAAAAAATCAAATCATCAGTTCGATAATCTCCATGGCGAAATCACTCCATTTAAAAGTCATCGCCAACGAAGTTGAGACAGAGAAACAATTCGCTCAGCTTCAACATTTAGGCGTTGATGCAGCACAGGGTAATTTCTTCCACCCTCCTATGACAGGCGAGAAACTGCTCACCCTTTTACTGGACAACACTACAACCTACTAACAAAACGGGCCTGTTCCTGCTTCATTGAGCGCGCAATGAAACAGAACCAGGCCCGGCTTTGCGTGGCAAACCGCTTAGTCTTCTGGATTATTCTCGGCCAGGGTTTTATTCAAATACTCCTTGATGGCCGCCTCAGGCGCACCCAGGAGCTGTGTATTGAACGACTGACCATCAGCCGATCGTGTGGCCAACAAACCCCATGCTTTTTTCTTGTCGGGGCTGAAAATAACAATCAGCTGATTATCCGCACAGTCATGGGGCTTGCACATTTGGCCCAGGGTGTATTTCTGCCCATCGATGACCACTTCTTGCAGCGGCGTCGAAGTGCCTTGGCCGGTGCGCACCCATTCAGGGAACGCCAGCATGTCCTGGTAGGCCTGTTTGTACGGGCTCTTGCCCGTCACATCAAACAAGTATTGTGGCGTCTGTGCATTGGCAACACCTGACAGTAAAGAGGCCCCCACAAAAGCCAACGTAATAGCTGTTTTCACTGATTTACTCCTTTTCGACACACTCAACACTGTTCAATCCAGTAATTGATAACTAAAGGTGTGACATTGATTGAACTTGCACTGAACCCCAACCGAGACAAAATTGACCACCCCGATTGCAATCACATAAAAACTGAGCGCCCACGCAATAGTCTTCAGGCGCGGATAAAGCCCAATGCGTTTATCGGCGACCTGCTTATTGGCGCCCCAGATGATCAGTTGCAAAGCGATCGCGGTAATCAGACAGAGCGCAATAATCACTGACCAGACTGGCATATGCAGGCCAAACACCGCACTGCCCACATAGGCATGCCCTGGGCGCGGGTAGATATCCAGCAAGGTTTGCCGAACCGAGATAATCAGCAGCAACACCGAAAACGCCAGGCAAATGCCGGTATTGAACCAGGAGTACCCATGCCGCAATTGCTGCATGATCCCGAAACAAACACCCAGCATGGCCGCGCGCTGCAACAGGCACAGCGGGCAAGGCAACTCACCGTCGACATATTGCAGGGTCATGGCAGTGGTCAATATCCCCGCAAGCACCGCCATCATCCCCAGCAAATAGACATAGAGCAGCGGCGACGCGTACTCACCCCACCCTGCCGCTACTTTATTAGAAAAACGATTCATGGCATCCGGCGCTCCATCGCTGGTTTTCGAGAAAACTTGATCACGCACGTGTACTGGCCGGGAAGTCATTACCCGCGTTATTCACCTGAATCCAGGGCATTCTGTAACCGTATTCCGGGCTATATATTTCCCAGAGAAATACCTTGATGGCCAAAACAAAAAACACAAACAGCAGTATCAGCGCCCACTTCCTGCGACCAAACCACCCCACAACCAGCGCCAATGCAAGCACGGCAAAAACGACAAACATCATGGCGGCATCAACTCCCTTTGATTAACCCTGTACTGCATTAGCGCTTCGTGAAGATGCAACTCGCTTTAAATGGCAAAACTGAAGAACGCCAAGGAAATCAGGGTAGTCCAGCACTTTTTAAAAGCAAGATGCCCCACGATGTTCACGTTCCACTCCCCATCAATTCAACATCAGGTATCGCTGCAGCAGTCGTTTCACGCAGCAGCGATACAAACCCCGTCTCGTTGTTCTGATTTAACGCGCGGGCTTCGCATGACGAAGCCCCTGCCCTCACACAGAAAATTTTCCTGGCGTAACCCCAAAACGCTTTTTGAACATAGCGATAAAAGCGCTGAGGTTGTCGTACCCCAGGTCTAGCGCAATTCGCGTCACTGGCTCGCCACGGGCCAGCATTTCAAGTGCCCGCATCAGCCTGGCCTGCTGGCGCCACTCACCGAAGTTGAACCCCGTTTGCTCGACAAACAAACGGCTCAGGGTTCGCGGAGCAATGGACGTCCAGGCAGCCCATTCTTCCAAGGTGCGCTGGTTGGTCATGTCCGCCAGAAACTGGGTAGCAATTCGCAGAATTCGGCTGTCGGAAGGCATCGGTAAACCAAGGCGTTCTTCAGGCAAATTGCCAATTTCGTCGAAAATCACTTCTACCAGATGCAATTCGGCACGGCCCAACTTTTGGCCCTTCCAGGTGGCTGCCCGGCCGACCGCCTCGCGCAGGAGTCTTGAGACCCGAAACGTTCGTAGTGTGGTTGGAAGACGCGCGCAAGCCTGCTCATCCACAAACACACTCCACCCGTGAAATGGCCCGTGGGACAACGATGAGTGGAGCATGTTGGGCGGAATCCAGACAGCATGAATGGCCGGGACGATCCACTGTTGCAGGTGCTCGCCGATGCCCACCGTCGCCAGCCCCGTGAACGTCCCCAGCAATTGACCCTGCGCATGGCTGTGGCTCGGTACATGGCGCACCCCTGCCTGTTTTTTCTCGACAGCCAACAAAATGGGCGCCAGCGGCGAGTTGATTTCATGAGCGGTGACAATGGGGTCGAGCATGACCGAACTTCCGTACTGATTGACTCATTTACCGCAGCCCTGTGGCAGATGAGGGTTTAAATTCTCCGGGCTTGGCGCGCAGGCTGCGGGTTCAAAACCCTGACCTGAACGGCCCTTTCGCCCACATCACCCCCTTCTCTTTCTTCTACTGCATTGGCTCGGCCACACCGGGCGAAGGGGCGTTTCGAACAAGTTACGAATAGTAATAATTATCGTTGGCTTTAGCACCTTAAAAATGACTCTGGGGAATATGATGCAAAACCTGTTGACGCGAACAACGCCCAAACAAAGCCAATTGGCCTGCGCGCTGGGTCTGGCAATCGCGAGTCAGACCACAATGGCAGCCACTGTCGAACAACCATTGGAGTTGGGCGTCACCAAAATCGACGGCCAAAAAGACACTCAGGCGCAGCTTGCGCAACCGTCCTCTCCCAAGTACACGGAACCGTTGCGCGACATCCCGCAGACCATCACCATAATCCCGGAACAAGTGATCAAGCAGCAGAACTTGCTGTCGCTACAGAACGTGCTCAGCACGGTGCCAGGCATCACATTCAATGCCGGTGAAGGCGGTGGAGGCTTTGGCGACTCGCTGAACATGCGCGGGTTCTCAGCCAGTAACGACATCACCATTGACGGCGTGCGTGACAGCGCTCAATACAGCCGCTCAGACACTTTCAATTTGCAGCAGGTGGAAGTCATCAGCGGCGCAAACTCGGTGTATTCAGGGGTCGGCGCAATTGGTGGCACCATCAACCTGGTCAGCAAGGCACCAAGCCTCACCGATTTCACCCATTTGAGCGCAGGCATCGGCACTGACAGCTACAAGCGCACTACGGCTGATATCAACCGTCAAATCGACGAGACCACAGCGTTTCGTCTCAACTTGATGGCCCACAGCAACAACGTGGCCGAGCGCGACAAGGTTGATTACAACCGCTGGGGCATTGCGCCCTCGATCGCCTTCGGCCTGGGCACAGATACCCGCTTTACACTCAGTTACCTGCATCAAGAAGACAAAAACACCCCCGACTACGGCGTCCCGTTCTTCAAGGGCGGGACCTTGCCCGGTGTGAAACGCAGCAACTTTTATGGCTACAGCAACGTTGACCAACAGATTGACCAGGTCAACTCACTGACAGCGAAGTTTGAACACGACTTCAGTGACGCGTTGAAAATCAGCAACCTCACGCGCTATAGCGTGACCGACCAAAAGGCGACCGTTAACCCACCTCAAGGCACATGGTGCCTGGGCTCTGGTCTGACACCGGGCGGCGTCAAATGCGCATTGCCTGGCACATTCACCCCGGCAGGTCCACGCGGCACCGTGCTCGACACCCAAAACACCATGCTGTTCAACCAGACAGACCTGACGACCAAATTCGCCACCGGTTTTATCGATCACACCCTGGTCCTCGGCGTGGCATTAAGCAAAGAGCGCTACGACCTCGACTCGGGTAACGCGCAACGCACGGCCAATGGCGGAACATATAGCTATGTGCCCATGGATATACGTAATCCGGACTCCCACTACAACGGCCCGCAAAACTACTACCGCAGCGGCCACAATGACGGCGACCTGAGCAATAACGCGGTGTATGCCTTTGATACCCTCAAACTCAATGACCAGTGGGAGATCAATGGGGGCATGCGGTATGAGCGCAACGAAGACACCATGATTGCCAAGACCTACGCCACCAACGGCTCTCTGCAATCGCGGACGAGCTCTGAGAACAATGAAGACCTGTTCTCCTGGCGCGCGGGCCTGGTCTACAAACCCGTAGAAAAAGGCAGTTTCTACTTTGCTTACAGCAACTCGAAAACCCCGTCGGACGCGACCGTTAACGGCTCATGCCTGAACGCCCTGGCCCGCGCTGACAACTGTAACGTTGCCCCGGAAACCGCAAAACTCTATGAGCTAGGCACAAAATGGGACCTGCTCAACGAGAAGCTGTCCCTGACCGGCTCGATCTTCAGAAACGAACGCACCAACTACAAAGTCAGCTCCGGCGATCCCCTTATCCCCGAGCAACAGTTGCAAGGCCGCGCACGTGTCGATGGCATAACCTTGGGGGCATCGGGCCTGATCACCAAAGAGTGGTCGGTCTTCGCCAACTACACCTACCTCAAGAGCGAGGTACTGCAAGGCGTCTCCGATCACGTAGCGGCAACCGCCGGCGACCCGAACAAAGGCAATCCGCTGCCCTTTACACCGCGCAATGCGCTGAACGTCTGGACAACCTACGACCTGTCCCGTGACTGGCAAGTGGGTTACGGCCTGACCGCACAAAGCTCGCAGCGCGTCGACAGTACCGATGAAGACGCGAACATTCTGGTCAAGGGCTATGTCACCCATCGGGCCATGGTCGACTACAAGATCAATCGCAATCTGGATTTGCAATTGAACGTCGATAACCTGTTTAACAAGGACTACTACACCAACGTTCGCGGCGGCAGTAATACCGCTCCAGGCTGAGCAACGCCAGGCGCCGGTCGCAGCGCAACACTGACGGCCAACTACAACTTCTGAACACCCACTTGCGCTTGAGAGCCGCCGGGCTTTTGCCCAGCGGCTTACCACATGCGCTCAGTACTCACAGCCTCATTAATAACGGGTGTTTACCGTGTGGAAGCAGCAGTTGTTTCGTATTCATGGATTTATCGGTATTACGCTGGGTGCCGTGCTGGCAATCGTTGGCCTGACAGGCGCGATCCTGTGCTTTCAGGACGAACTGATCGTTTTATTAAACCCGGAGTTAGCGCACTCTCAAGACAGTCATTCAGCGCCTTTACCTCCCTCTGAACTGATTGCCCGTCTAGAGGAATCATCGGGACGCAAAGTGTCATCCCTATGGAGCACCGGTCGCGTTCTGTTTGCACCTTCTGCCGATCACATCGCCCCCATAGCGCAGTATGTTGATCGCTCCACCGGCCAGTTATACGGGAGGCTCACAGGCCAGGCTTTTTTCGAGTTCACTGCACAACTGCATCATCATTTGGCAATGGGGTTTGCCGGACGCCTGCTCACCCGGATAGGGGCGATCATGCAGGTGTTTTTTGTTATTTCCGGACTCTATCTACGGTGGCCCCGACAGACACTGAACTGGCGAGTCTGGTTGACCTTGAATGCAAGCCGAAAAGGGCGCGGCTTTCTACGGGAGTTGCATTACGTGCTTGGCACATGGTGCGCGCTGTTCTATCTGTTGTCCGCATTGACCGGGCTTTATTGGTCAATTGGAGTACCCCATGCCGATGCCCTGCAACTCAAGGGCAATGCGGGCCTGTCCGGTAACTACGAAAGTTTGCGCCACGGGCGTCCAGCGCAGCGCACCACAGAGCGAGCCACAAACAACGCGTTGCCAATCGACTACACAATGCTGTGGACCCACCTTTCACGTGCTGCGGGGCCCCAACTTGGCGAATGGAACCTACGACTCCCGGCAACACCCGGCCAGCCCGCCATGCTGTTTTACTTGACCTCGACCTCAGCCAACCCGAGCGCCCTGAGTGAAGTCAGCGTCGATACGCAAACAGGCCAGATCAAGGCGCATGCTCGCTACGAAGATCAGCCCGTTGCTGATCGGCTACTGATCAGTAACTTCGCCCTGCATGTCGGTAGCTACTTCGGTATTGCTGGACGAATCGCACTATTCGTGGCTTCAGCCTGTATGCCGTTATTTTTCGTAACAGGCTGGATGCTATACCTGACACGCAAACATCGAAAACCAAAAACGGCGTTATAGCCATGAAGCGCGGGCTAAATCCTGCTCACAATAGTGAAAAATCCGACTCAGTCTTGCCCCTAATTCCCTAGCCCACTGATTTTTCGACGATTTTAATCGAAGGTCAGGTCAAAAAAACTTGCTTGAAAAGCTCTAACCAACTTGCCTCAACGCCGTTGGGTCTATATATTCGACCACCTGTCACGCAGGCTAATAAGTACTTTGCACGTCAAAGCACCTCCTGCATGACCCGCTTTACAGCGCTACCGCCCGAATGGCGAAATTGGTAGACGCATGGGACTTAAAATCCCCCGTTCGAAAGGACGTGCCGGTTCGATTCCGGCTTCGGGCACCAAACAAATCAAGGGCTTGCACGCTTTCAGCGTGCAGGCCCTTTGTTTTTTTGCTCCGAAATTTTGGGAGCTGCTCCGCAATTCTTCAATTGCACCCTCCCTACCGACGCCCTGCCGGTTGGACACCATCCCCCCCGCCTGCCACCTGCAAATGAAACTTTGATGAAACAGTCTACCTACGCTCCGGAGTGTATTGCTTAACGCAAGACTGCAATGCACTGTTCGCGAATGAGTTTCATTACATGGAAGCCGTTATGCTCGTGCGTACCGCATTTGTTCTTGTGTTGTCATGCCTACCGTGTGGTGTTCTGCTCGCCGCAGAAGCCTCAGACGACGCACCTGTCTCCCTGGTTCTAGAAAACCATCAGTTCTCGCCATCAACCTTCACTGTCTCCAGTGGAAAAAGATTTCGAATTCAACTGACAAGTCATGACACGTCAGTGGATGAGTTTGAAAGTTACGACATGAAATTCGAGAAAATTATCGTGCCCGGAAACACCATCACTGTGTTTGCAGGCCCTATGCACCCGGGCACTTACACCTTTTTCGATGACTATCATCCGGATGCTAAAGGCACAGTGACTGTGACAGGGGAGCAATAACATGCTTGCCAGTTTACTGATCGTGTTCCGGGAAGTGCTTGAGGCAGGGTTGATCGTCGGGATCGTGTTGGCGGCGACACAAGGCATCTATCGAAGAGGCACCTACATCGCCCTGGGTATTGTGGCGGGCCTGTTGGGCGCGAGCGTGCTGGCTGTTTTTGCCGGGGAAATCACGCAATCACTCTCGGGGTTCGGTGAAGAAGTCTTCAACAGCGCGATTCTGATTGTCGCGGTGTTTATGCTGGGTTGGCACAACCTCTGGATGGCCAGCCATGGACGCGAACTGGCTGCCGAAATGAAAGCCCTTGGGCACGCGGTTGCCCGTGGTGAATCCTCACTTCCAGCGATGGCTATTGTGGTGGCTGTCGCCGTCTTGCGCGAGGGTTCGGAAGTTGTGCTGTTCCTCTACGGCATCGCGGCTTCGGGGCAGACGTCAATGGTTTACATGCTGGTCGGCGGCCTGGCCGGCGTACTGGCTGGCAGCCTGGTGTCCTGGCTGCTGTACCGGGGGTTGATCACGGTTCCCCTGAACAAACTCTTTGCATGTACCGGTTGGCTGATCGCCCTCATGGCGGCGGGCATGGCCGGTCGTGCAGCGGCGATTCTGGCAGGTGCCAACCTGATTCCCGCCTGGGGCTATGAGCTGTGGGACACGTCCTCGATTGTCGCGGATGGCAGCATGCCCGGACGTGTACTCCAGGCATTGCTGGGCTACAGCGACAGGCCCATGGGCGTTCAAGTGGCTGCCTGGGCCGTCACTCTGGCGCTATTGATCCTGGGCAGCCAACTGATCAAAAGATCCGCAAAAAAACACCCTACCGCTTAATAAGTCGTCTACCAAGGGAGCAATCCGTGAAAAAAACCATCTCAACGACCTGCGCTGTGGTTGCAGTCAGCGCCTTGCTGTTTTCCCTGGGTGCCAGTGCCAGAGAGTATCCCATCGGGGGGCCTGTCATAACGCATGACATGGAAATTGCCTCCTCGTATCTGGTTGGCATTGATATGGCGCCGATGCCTCCAGGAATGGTTATGGGGGCCGACAGCGTTCACCTTGAAACAGACGTTCATGCCACCGCAGACAACAAATAAGGATTCTCGAATGGTGAGTGGATTCCTTATCTCAGAATCTCGTATTTGCTGACCAAAAAGGGATCAAATGATTACAAGGAGATAGGTACGTTACTGCCTATGGTCGCGAAAGACGGGGCTCACTACGCCAATAACGTGAAAATGAGCGGGCCTGGGACCTACACGGTTGTACTTCGTTATGAGAGCCCGCAAGTCAACGGCTTCTTCCACCATATCGACAAGGAAACCGGCGTGCCTGAATGGTGGGCCCCCTTCACTGAGACCTTCACCTTCGAATATCCACAAAAGTAGCCTGATGTTGGGGGCAGATACTCGAGTACCCATGATGATTGAAGAGGCTCACCGAAACTCCAGCCCGCACAGGTTACTATCCCGAGCTCAAATGGCACATTGAGCACCTTTTAAGTCCGGCCCAGCGCCGGGCTTCTTGTATCTGGTCTACCGCTTCTCTGCCTGCTCATGTACAAAGCCGCGCGCTCGCCTACCAATGGTCAGCACCAGGATGACAATTCGCTCATCCTCGACGCGATAGACCAGCCGGTACCCTGCCCCGCGCAAATTGATTTTGTAGCAGTCCTTTAAGTCATGAAGCGCATCGCCAGGCACTCGCGGGGGCTCTTCAAGCCTTCGCAAAAACTTAAGACGTACAGCGCCGTCCAGCTTGCGTAATTCCTTCAGCGCTTTTGGGTCCCATTTGGCGGTGTACTCAACGGCCATTTGCGATATCGGCCTCAACCTCGCCAATCAGCTCGTCGAGCGATACACGGAGAGGCTCCTCGCCCGTTTCAATGCGAGCTTTGTCTATTTGCGCCAGCTCAAGGTCGTCCAGTCGCTCAATCATGGCCTCGTTTGCGTCATTAGTTAGGTCGTTCAGCCTAAAAACCAGGCGGAATATAACCGGGAACGTAAGGAATATTCTGGCACTTGCCATGCAGTATTTTCCCGTCCTGAATTTTAAACAGGACTATTTTCTTGGCCTGATTGACCGTCGCTTCCAGTTTGCAGTCCGAGCCATGACCCACTTGCTCATAATATTCCGTATGAGTCATGCCATTAGCTCCATGGGTCATGGATGTACCGGCCGCTTCGGTAGTCGGCGGTCTCAAGGAGCAAGTGCAACACCTCATGTAAGGTGTTGCCATGTCTACCCAATACAACCACCTGAGTACCGA
>NZ_WIWK01000109.1:0-19929 GCF_009600165.1 Pseudomonas sp. FSL R10-0399 | reverse complement strand
CGCCCGACCCAACGCAGCGGGCGTCTGCGCCGGTGACTCGGCGCAGACGCCCGCTGCGTTGGGTCGGGCGTGCTGCGGTACTGTCCTTGGTGTTAGCGGTGGGCTGGATCAGCGGCCCGACGGTGCTGATCAATATGCAGTCCGACTACCGCACCGGCACAGGAGAAATCCGTACCGTGCAGCTCGATGACGGCAGCTCGGTGGAGCTGGATGCGTCGAGCGCCATCCGCATCGACTACGACACCTACGAACGGCGAATCAGCCTGCTGGCGGGCTCGGCAGTGTTTGACGTGGCGCCGATGGGCGAGGCAGAAGTCCGGCCCTTTGTGGTGCAAAGCGCAGGCGGGCAAACCAAAGCCTTGGGCACACAATTTGTTGTCGGGCGCCAAAGCAGCGACCAGGCGTGGGTCGGGGTGTTGCAACACAGCGTCGCTGTGAGTCTGCAAAGCCCGACGGTTCAAGGCGCGGCCCGACAAACCCTGCAAGAGGGGCAAAGTGCGCGGTACAGCGCGAAGTTGGGTGTGCAGCCTTTGCCAGGCTTTGACTTGAGTGCGGCCACCAGTTGGCGACGCGGCGTGCTGATTTTTGATCGCCAGCCGTTGGGTCACGTGATCGAACAACTCAACCGCTATCGCCCCGGGCAAATCGTTTTGGCCAACCGTGCCTTGGCCGATCGGCAAGTCAGCGGCGTCTTCCGCCTCGAAATGCTCGACAGCGCCTTGCACACCCTCACCCAGGAACTGCACGTCAAACGTGTGGAACTGGCAGGCGTCAGCCTGATTTATTAAACCGATCCCTGTAGGAGCGAGCTTGCTCGCGATCTTTTGACCTTCAAAGATCGCGAGGCAAGCTCGCTCCTACGCGGGTTTCATCAACCAAACCGAACTTCTGAAAATTATTCGCAAAAACCTTTACTGACTTTTCCCCGCCCGTTCGTCTTGCTATTGAGATTCATTCTCATAACAAAGCACGCAAGCCTGGGGATAACAAAAAATGGTCGTTAGTCAGCGCAAAGGGAAGCAGCCCGCAAGCCGGTTGGCCTTTGCTGTACATGTGGGAATATTGGCCGTATTGGCGGCGCACGCACCGGTGCACGCCGTTGAAAAAGTCAGCAGCGCCATTGCGCAAGAATTCATCGCCTTCCACATCCCGGCGCAGCCGCTGGACAAAGCGGTGCTGGTGTTTGCCGAGCAAGCCGGTTTGCAGGTGCTGTTCGACAGCCAGATGCTGCGTGGCCTGACTTCGCAGCCCCTTAACGGTGACTTCGGTGTGCAGGAAGGCCTGGCGCGCCTGCTGGGCAGCAACCCGGTGGAATACCGCTTTACGGGTGAACGCCAAGTGACCTTGACCCGTGTGAGCGGTGAGGCCAAAGGTGCGCTGGCGCTGGGCACCACCTCGGTGACCGCCAGTGAGAACGGCAACGGCGCAGACTGGGTGTACCAAACGCCCCAAGCGGTGTCAGTGATAACCCGCGAGCAAATCAACAAGCGTGCCCCGCGCCATGCCGCCGACATGCTCGAAGAAACCCCCGGCGTGTACACGGCTGTCGACCAGCGTGACCCAGGTTTGTCGATCAATATTCGTGGAGTTCAGGACTATGGCCGGGTCAACATGAACGTTGACGGCATGCGCCAGAACTTCAACGTCAACGGCCACCAGCACCGCAATGGCGTGATGCTGATCGACCCGGAAATGGTCTCCAGCATCGAAATCGACAAAGGCTCGCAGTCCACCCTGGGCGGTGCCGGCGTTATCGGGGGGATCGCCACATTCAGAACCCTCGAAGCCAGTGACTTCCTGAAAGACGGCAAAGAATACGGCGGGCGCATTCGTGCGGGCAGCGGTATCGGCAACATGGGCAACGGCACCTATTTCAACGGTGGCGGGGTGTTCGCGTTTGGCAACGATATCGGTGATGCCTTGTTTGCCGTGAGCGAGCGGCACTTCGGCAACTACCGCAGCGGACGGCAGCATGCGGGCAATTTAGGGTCTCAAATGCGGCTCAAGGATGTACGCCCCGAAGCCTGGAAAAGCTGGCTGAAAAGTGAAGTCGGTGACGCAGGCAGCGTGACCCGCTCGCAAATGGCCAAGTTCGGTCTCAACCTGCCGAACGACCAGCGTGTGCAGTTGAGTTACCTGAACACCGACAGCGACAGCAATGATGCCTGGACCTACCTCAAGGCTGATCAGTCGGGTTATGACTATGTTCGGCACAGCAAAAACAACCTGAGCACCGCCAACTACGCCATTGATTACAGCTGGAACCCGGACAACGAACTGATCGATCTGAAGGCCAAGCTTTATTACGTCGATACGCAACTAGACCGTGCCAATGCCCGGCATAACGCCACGGCGGGCAACGCCTTTGGTGCTTATAAAGACCGTTTCCAGACGGAGACGTGGGGGGCACAGGTTCAAAACACCTCGCTGTTCAACTTCGACACCTATGGTCAGTTGAGTGTGAATTACGGCCTGGAGATGTATCAGGACACATTCACGCCGCGCACCAACAAAGTGGCCGCCGTTAATGAAACCTCGTTGCCTTATGTAGAAGGCGCGAACCCTCCTGGTAAACGCACCGTGGCCAGCCTGTTCAGTAATCTGGACTATGACTACAACGGTTGGTTGAACCTGAGTGGTGGTCTGCGTTATGACCGCTATCGGATGGAAGGTAAAACAGGCATGACGACTTACCTCAAGGACGTTCGTCGTTATGAAGATGGGATTGCGATCGTCGATAACAAACCGACGACACGTACTGAGAGATTCTTCGACGTTGATCGTGAGAGCGGCCATTTTTCACCATCGTTTGGCATTGCAATCAAACCCGGTGTCGACTGGTTGCAACTGTATTCGCATGTGGGCAAGGGGTGGCGTCCACCGGCGGTGACCGAAGTATTTATGAGCGGGCGCCCTCATGGCGGGAACTCATCTGAGCGGGTGTTCCCCAACCCTTACCTTAAGCCTGAAGAATCAAAAGATTGGGAGCTGGGGTTCAATATATTTAAGGAGTCGTTATTTTTTAATAATGATCGCTTAGGAATCAAGGTTTCATATTTTGATAATAGGATCAAAAATTTCTCCTTTATGCGATACGCGGTTGCCATGCCTGAGGCCTCCATTCCAAGTTTAACTAATTTGGCCTATGCCAATAATTTGGAAGATACGCGGTTTAGAGGTGTTGAATATCAACTGAACTATGATATGGGTCGCGTTTATACAAACTTAAGCTATACCCATATGATTGGCAGTAATGATTTTTGCTCGGCCGATTATTTTATGGGGGGCGCCAAAAAAAACGGGAAAACTCTTAAATCCGTTATCGAGCGTTATACGCGACCCGATGGAACAACAGGTGTACGCAGTGTCCGGGAGTATGAATGGCTGGATGATCCCGAAAGAAATGCCCGAATCGGTTGCGGCGCGATAATGGGTAATGCCGCTTATATGCCGGCGGACAGAGGCTCATTAACAGTGGGTGCGCGCTTCTTGGAGCGGCGATTGGATGCAGGCGTTCGCTTGCGTTACAGCCCGGGTAACGGCAAAGACCTTAATGCTCACAGCTATAAGTCGCTCGAGCAGGCCCGGTGGCCAAAATACAGCGTGTATGACCTGTATGCCAGTTACTGGATGACCGATGATTTAAATATCACATTGGTTATGGAAAATGCCACGGACGAAGCCTACTTTGTTGCAATGGGCGATGTTAATAACTTGAGCATGGCCCGCGGGCGAACACTGAGTGGCATGCTCGAATATAAATTTTAAGCAATAAAATTTATTGTTTTTTCAAGAATTTGCCCTTGTCGGGTAAATGCACACTTATGTGCGCTCACTAAAACTGTCCAAGGAAGAGGTTTAAGTATGACTATTTCAGTTACATATAATTCCGTATATGGTGAATTTTCCGTCAAGGAAGTACTTAGTGCTTGGTCTACAGGCTTTAATCCAGCCGGCCATGGCGGGAGCAATACAGGTGGATTTAACACGGGGGCACGTTACTTTGAGGGCGAACAATATGCGACGTATGGCGCCAATGGTTCTGACTATGCGTTTATCGCAGAAAGCAATGCGAGTAACGGTTTGCATTATGTGTACAACCCGAACCTCCCGGGCAGCAGCAACCAGAACCACTTCCTGTGGGGGCAGTTGGATAATGTGAAACTGGGTGAGGTACTAACAGGCGGTTCGGGTAGCCCGTTTGGTTTTGACGATTACACCGTCTCCTTCAACGGCCTCGACCTGTCCGCCGCCAGCGATGCTGGCCGTGCAGGCAACGCTGTTCAGGACGTGATCTACGGCCTGATGCGCGGCAATGTGGCGGGCCTGGAAGGCGTGCTCAACACCCTGCTGAGCGAGTTCAATCTGAGCACCGATTCGACCTTCGACCAACTGGCGGCTGCCGGTCTGGCGCACGCCGACACCGCGTTTGCGGCTGATATCGGCCTGGTCGGTGTGCAAGACGCTGCCCAAGACTGGGCGCTGGCGGCTTAACACGCTCTCTCAGCCTTGAACCCAATCCTGTGGGAGCGGGCTTGCTCGCGATGACCTCGCTGGCGAGTCAGCTCCCGCAGTTTGATCGGTGATTTTTCCACGGAACCCTCTTCATGACCCGGCCCAAAGCCCACGTCGCCAACGAGATGCTGGCTGCCTTGACGGCCTACAAACGTGCTTTTTTCAACATTGGCCTGTTCTCGGCCGTGATCAATTTACTGATGCTGGCCCCCGCGCTGTACATGTTGCAGGTGTACGACCGGGTGTTGGCCTCGGGCAATGAAATGACCCTGTTGATGCTGACGCTGATGATCCTCGGCCTGTTTGGCCTGATGGGCGCGTTGGAATGGGTGCGCAGCCAGGTGGTGATCCGCCTCGGCACGCAAATGGACATGCGCTTGAATCAGCGGGTCTATGACGCTGCCTTTGAGGCGCAATTAAGCACCGGCAGCCCGGCGGCCGGGCAGGCGCTGAATGACCTGACCAGCCTGCGCCAGTTCGCGACTGGCAATGCGTTGTTCGCGTTTTTCGATGCGCCGTGGTTTCCCGTGTACCTGTGGGTGATCTTTATGTTCAGCCCGTGGTTGGGGCTGTTGGCTCTCGGTGGGGCGGTGCTGCTGATGCTGCTGGCGTGGCTCAATCAGCGGGTGTCGCAGGGGCCGCTTAAGGCTGCCAGCGAGTTATCGGTTGAAGCCACCCAGCAGGCCAGCGCGCATTTGCGCAATGCCGAAGCGATTGAGGCGATGGGCATGCTCGCGACCTTGCGCGGCCATTGGCTGGCGCAGCACACGGCATTTTTGGCGCAGCAGAACCTGGCCAGTGAAAAAACCGCCAGTGTCGGTGCCTGGTCCAAAGGCGTACGTCTGGCCCTGCAATCACTGGTGCTGGGGCTGGGCGCATTGCTGGCGGTGCAAGGGCAAATCACCGCCGGGATGATGATCGCCGGGTCCATTTTGATGGGCCGGGTGCTGAGCCCTATCGATCAGTTGATTGGCGTGTGGAAGCAATGGACTTCAGCGCGGCTGGCCTATCAACGCCTCGAATCACTCTTGCAGGCGCATCCGGCCCGTCCGCCGCGCATGGCGCTGCCCGTTCCACGGGGCGAACTGGCGGTTGAGCAACTCAGCGCCAGCGCACCCGGAACGCGGCGTGCCACGTTGAGCAACCTGAGTTTTACCCTGCCTGCCGGGCAGGTGCTCGGTGTGATCGGGCCGTCAGGCTGCGGCAAGTCGACCTTGGCCCGCTTGCTGATTGGGGTTTGGCAGCCGCTGGCTGGCAAGGTTCGGCTGGATGGCGCGCAACTGTCGCAATGGGACAAACAGCAACTCGGCCCGCATCTGGGGTATTTGCCTCAGGACATTCAGTTGTTTGCCGGGACCATCGCGCAAAACATCGCCCGCTTTGCTCAAGTTGATGCCGACAAGGTGTTGGCGGCGGCGCAGATGGCAGGTGTGCATTCACTGATTTTGCAAATGCCCGAAGGCTACGACACCCGCCTGGGCGACGGCGGCGCCGGGTTGTCGGGCGGGCAGAAGCAGCGCATCGGCCTGGCCCGTGCTTTGTACGGCTTGCCCGCGCTGATCGTGCTCGATGAGCCCAACGCCAACCTTGATGAAGCCGGGGAGCAAGCCTTGCTACAGGCCATTGCCCAACTCAAACAGCTCAAGCGCACGCTGATCCTGATTACCCACAAACCCAACGTACTGACCCTCACGGATCAGCTGTTGATCCTGCGCGAAGGTCAGTTACAAGCCTTTGGCCCCACCGCCAAGGTGCTCGCCGCGCCCAAGCCCGCGGCGGCCAAACCGGCCATGAATGTGAGCTACCGACTGGGCACCGTAGAGGCGAACAAAGCATGAATGCCGCAAACGCCAAACCGCCCTATGAGGGTAACGTGCTGCAACTGGACGACCGTCGCCATGCGCGTCTGGGTTGGCTGTTGATGCTCGGCGGGTTTCTCGGGTTTCTCGCCTGGGCTGCTTTGGCGCCGCTGGACAAAGGCGTCGCGGTGTCGGGCAAGGTCATGGTGTCAGGCAATCGCAAAGTGGTGCAGCATCCCAGTGGCGGGATTGTTGAGCGCATCGACGTGCGTGATGGCGACCGTGTGCAAGCGGGGCAAGTACTGATCCGGCTCAAGGAAACGCCATTGCTGGGCCAGGCGCAGTCACTGCGCAGCCAGTTTTATGGCTCGTTGGCCAGCGAGGCCCGGCTCAATGCCGAGGTTGAGGGCGCTGCGAGTGTGAGTTTTCCTGCTGAGCTGATGGCGCTGCATCACGAGCCTGAAGTGGCGTCGAACCTGGCGTTGCAACGTCAGTTGTTCGCCAGCCGGCGTCAGGCGTTGCTGCTCGATCAGCAAGGCATCGGCGAAAGCATCGCCGGAGCCGAGGCACAATTGCGCGGGGTGCGTGACTCGCAAGCCAATAAAGTGCTGCAACGCACGGCATTGGACGAGCAACTGCAAGGCCTGCGCGAATTGGCCCGCGAGGGCTACATCCCGCGTAATCGCCTGCTGGACAGCGAGCGTGTGTACGCCCAAGTGCTGGGCTCGATCAGCGAAGACTATGGTCGTATCGGGCAATTGCAGCGTCAGGTGCAGGAGATGCGCCTGAAAATTCGTCAACTGAGCGAGGAGTATCAGAAAGAAGTCCGTACGCAATTGGCGGACACCCGCATACGCAGCGAAGACTTACGCAACCGATTGGCGTCAGCGGAGTTTGAACTGGCCAACAGCCAGTTACGCGCGCCGGTGGCGGGGATTGTGGTCGGGCTCGATGTGTTTACCGAAGGCGGGGTGATCCGGCCTGGCCAGGCCCTGATGGAAATCGTCCCGCAGGGCGAGCCGTTACTGGTCGAGGCGCGGGTGCCGGTGGAATTGGCCGACAAGGTTCACGCCGGGTTGCCGGTGCAACTGATGTTCTCGGCCTTTAGCCAAAGCACCACGCCACGGGTGGCGGGCGAGGTGACGCTGGTGTCGGCAGACCGTCAGGTCGATGAACGCACCGATGAGCCCTATTACACGCTGCGGGCGCAGGTCAGCGCCGAGGGCATGGCGCAACTGGCCGGCTTGCAGATTCGCCCCGGCATGCCGGTCGAGGCCTTTGTGCGCACCGGCGAGCGCTCGATGCTTAATTACCTGTTTAAACCCTTACTGGACCGCACGCACATGGCGTTGGTGGAGGAATGAGTGTGCGTCGATTGTGCAGCGGGGTGTTGATTCTGGGCGCGGTGTTGGCCAGCCCGGTACAGGCATTGGGTTTGCTTGAAGCGTATGACTTGGCGGTGCGCAACGATCCGACCTTTCAGGCGGCGATAGAAGAGCGCGCCGCGGGCCAGGAAAACCGTGCCCTCGGGCGTTCAGCTCTGTTGCCGACGCTGGCCTGGAATTACAGCAACTCGCGCAATGAGTCTGAAGTCACGCAATCGCACACAAAGACCGACCGCGATTACCGCAGCTATGCGGCGACGCTGACCCTGCAGCAACCGCTATTGGACTACGAGGCCTATGCACGCTTTAAACAAGGCGCAGCGCAGGCCTTGCTGGCCGACGAGCGTTTTCGCAGTAAAAGCCAGTATTTGGCGGTGCGGGTTTTAAGTGCCTACAGTCAGGCCTTGTTGGCTCAGGAGCGGATTGAGCTGAGCCGGGCACAGAAACGGGCGTACAGCGAGCGCTTGCAACTCAACCAACGGCTGTTAAAAGGCGGCGAGGGCACTCGCACCGATGTGCTGGAAACCCAGGCACGCCTGAGCCTGGCGGTCGCCCAGGAAATCGAAGCCCAAGACACGCTGGATGCCGCCTTGCACGAACTGGAGGCCATGCTCGGTGAGCCGTTGCAGGTGGAGCAGCTTGACCCGTTATTGCCGCACTTCAGCATTCAGCCACTGGAGCCGCAGCGCTTTGAAAGCTGGCGCGAGCTGGCCCTGGCCAAAAACCCGGACCTGGCGTCGCAACAGCACGCACTGACGTCCGCTGAGTACGAAGTGGAACGCAAGCGGGCCGGGCATTTGCCCAAGCTCAGTGTGTACGCGAGCAGTCGGCAAACCAGTTCGGACTCTGAGAGCACCTACCACCAGAAGTACGACACCAACAGCGTCGGCATCCAGCTCAGCGTGCCGTTGTTTGCCGGGGGCTCGGTGTCGGCATCGACCCGCCAGGCGGCGCGGCAACTGTCGCAGGCGCAGTACGAACTGGACGCGCAAACAGCCGCGACATTGGTGGACTTGCGCAAGCAGTACAACCTCAACAGCAGTGCGGCGGCCAAGGTGCGGGCCTACGAAATGGCCGTGCAGTCAGCCAGTGCGTTGGTCAATGCGACGCGCAAAAGCGTGAGTGGCGGGGAGCGGGTCAATCTGGATGTACTGGATGCCGAGCAGCAACTGTATAGCGCCAAGCGGGATTTGGCCGAGGCAAAGTACGCGTATTTACTGGCGCGGGTGCAACTCAAGTACTACGCGGGCTTATTGAATGACGCGGATTTGTTGCAGGTGGCGGGGTATTTTCACGTTCAGAAACCGTAGCGCGCCCATCGCGGGCAAGCCCGCTCCCACAGGGGTTCAACTTGTGGGAGCGGGCTTGCTCGCGATCAGGCTTTAGCGACGAACCAGCAACACACCCGATTCCATGTGGTGAGTCCACGGGAACTGGTCAAACACTGCACAACGCTCGATACGGTGCGTGTCGTGCAGTTGGGCGATGTTTTCGGCCAGGGTCAGCGGGTTGCACGAGATGTACAGGATGTTGTCGAAGCGGCGGGTCAGTTCGCAGGTGTCCGGGTCCATGCCCGCGCGCGGCGGGTCGACGAAGACGCTGCCGAATTCGTAGCTTTTCAGGTCAATGCCCTGCAAGCGGCGGAACGGGCGGACTTCATTCAGGGCTTCGGTCAGTTCTTCTGCCGACAAACGCACCAGCTTGACGTTATCCACAGCGTTGTCGCTGAGGTTGTTCAAGGCGGCGTTCACCGAGGTCTTGCTGATTTCAGTGGCCAGCACGTTGCGTACGCGGGTTGCCAAAGGCAGGGTGAAGTTGCCGTTGCCGCAGTACAGTTCGAGCAGGTCGTCGGAACGCTCGCCCAACGCGTCGTATGCCCAATTGAGCATTTTCTGGTTAACCGTGCCGTTTGGCTGGGTGAACGCGCCTTCGGGTTGTTGATAAGTGAAGGTGCGGCCCGCAATGTCGAGCTTTTCGACCACGTAATCACGACCAATCACGACGCGCTTGCCCTTGGAGCGGCCAATCACGCTGACGTTGAGGTCTTTTGCCAACTGCTCGGCAGCGTTTTGCCAGTGCTCGTCCAGCGGGCGGTGATAGCACAAGGTAACCATGGCATCACCGGCCAAGGTGGTCTGGAACTCCACCTGGAACAGTTTGTGGCTCAGCGCCGAGCTGGCTTGCCACGCAGCCTTGAGCTGCGGCATCAACTGGTTGATGCGCAGGCTGGCAATCGGGAAGTCTTCGATCAGGATCGGCGTGCGCTTGTCATCCTGGGCGAACATTGCGTAGTGGCGCTCGCCACCTTCGCGCCACAGGCGGAACTCGGCGCGCAGGCGAAAGTGCTTCAACGGCGAGTCAAACACCTGCGGCTCAGGCGCATCGAACGGCGCCAGCAAATCGCGCAGTCGTTGGGCCTTGGCCTCAAGTTCCAGGGCGTAGGTAGCAGAATCAAACGGCAAAGCACTCATGCGTTAAACCAACCCAGCTTGACCACAAACAGAATCGACAGAATGATCAGCGGCGCATTCAGCTCGCGGGCGCGCCCCGACAGCAGCTTGATCACGGTCCAGGAAATAAAGCCGAAGGCGATGCCGCTGGCGATGGAGTAGGTGAACGGCATGGCCAGCGCGGTGATCACCACCGGTGCAGCAACGGTCACGTCTTCCCAGTCGATTTCGGCCAGGCCGCTCATCATCAGCACGGCCACGAACATCAGCGCAGGCGCGGTGGCGAACGCCGGAACGCTGGCAGCCAGTGGCGAGAAGAACAACGCCAGCAAGAACATGATGCCGACCACGATGGCGGTCAGGCCGGTACGGCCACCGGCGCTCACGCCCGCTGCCGACTCGATGTAGCTGGTGGTGGTTGAGGTACCCAGCAACGAACCGGCCATGGCCGCGGTGCTGTCAGCGATCAGGGCGCGGCCCATTTTCGGCATGTGGCCGTCTTTGCCCATCAGGCCAGCGCGCTTGGCCACACCGATCAGGGTGCCGGAGTTGTCGAACAGGTCAACGAACAGGAAGGCGAAAATCACGCTGACCAGACCGATGTCCAGTGCGCCTTTAATGTCCAGTTGCAGGAAGGTCGGGGCCAGCGACGGCGGCATCGACATCACGCCACCGAAGTCGGTCACGCCCAGGGCGATGGACGCAACGGTCACCGCCAGAATGCCGATCAGCACCGCACCGCGTACGCGCAGGGCTTCCAGAGCCACGATCAGGGCAAAGCCCAGGGAGGCCAGGATCACTTTTGGCTGAGACAGGTCGCCCATGCCGACCAAGGTGGCCTTGTTGGCAACCACGATACCGGCGTTACCCAGGGCGATCAGCGCCAGGAACAGGCCGATACCGGCGGCAATGGCCGAGCGCAGCGGCAGCGGGATGCTGTTGATGATCCATTCGCGGATACGGAAGATCGACAACAGGAAGAACAGCACCGCTGAAATAAACACCGCGCCCAGCGCCACTTGCCAGGTGTGGCCCATGTGCAAGACCACGGTGTAAGTGAAGAAGGCATTCAGGCCCATGCCCGGCGCCAGGGCGATCGGGTAGTTGGCGATGATGCCCATGATTGCCGAGCCGATGGCGGCTGCCAGGCAGGTCGCGACAAACACCGCGCCTTTGTCCATCCCGGTTTCGCCGAGGATGCTCGGGTTCACGAAGAGGATGTAGGCCATCGCCAGGAAGGTGGTGATACCCGCAAGAATCTCGGTTCGCACAGTGGTGTTGTGTGCTTTGAGTTGAAACAGCCTTTCCAGCATGCCAGTCCCCGTGGCGCCACCGGCGCCGTGATTAAATCGTTTTCAACAGCAAAGCACAGACGCCTGAGGCCTGAGGTTTTTCTGTCTGTCAGAAAAAGCCGCGCATCATACCAGCAGCACGAACGTCTGGCTGCTTTGCTGACTCAACGGCGCGATGTTTTGTAACGTCGAGTGCACAGGCATACTGCGTGCCAGTTATCGGGGGGATCCATGAAGCACACCATCAACGCTTTAATTGCCGGTTTATGCCTGTTTATCAGCGCCGGAGCGAGCGCGGCACCGGCGATGCCGTTGAGTACCGTCGAAATTCTCAAGGTGGCGTCTAATTCGGGGGCTGTGGAGGATGTGTCGGATGGTCGCGAGCAGACCAAAATGCAGCACCGTGGGCCGCACATCAAAGTGTATGTGCTGGAACGCGGCTACGGCGGCCAGCCCACGGTGACGTTTGACGGCCAGATTATCGATGGCGTGCGCACCCCGGTGTGCAATAAAGGCGAGGGTTTGGTGACCTGCGACGGTGCGGGCACCACCGTGGGTTACGTCTACACCTTCGATTTGAGTAACAACCAGGGCGGCTGGTTCCAGTTCAGTAACACGTCGCTGGTGGCGCCGTTCAAGCGCCTGCAAACGCAGCTGTATATTCGCTAGCCCAAGCCCCCGTAGCAGTTGACGAGTAGTACGAGGCTACGTCCGCAGACGTAGCCGCCGCAAAGTCAGGCGCTTGGGTTGTTAGCGCCTACGATCGCTTCGCAATCGGACGTAGCCTCGCGGAGCTCGTCAACTGCTACGTACTGGTTTTGTGATGTATCCGTTTTAATCCTCAACCAACCGGTCACGCTTGGCCAAGCCCGGGAACAGTTTTATCCACAGCCCGGCGATAAACAGCGTGCCCACGCCGCCCAGCACCACGGCCGGCACGGTGCCCAGCCAGTGGGCGGTGGCGCCGGACTCAAACTCGCCAAGCTGGTTGGACGCGCCAATAAACAGGCCGTTGACCGCGCTGACCCGGCCACGCATTTCATCCGGGGTTTCCAGTTGCACAAACGAGGCACGGATAACCATGCTGATCATGTCGGCCGCGCCCAGTACCACCAGCACCGCCATCGAGAACCAGAACGAGGTCGACAGCCCGAAAGCGATGGTCGCAACCCCGAATACCCCCACGGCGGTGAACATCGTGCGCCCTACCTTGCGCTCAAACGGGAAGCGCGCCAGCCACAATGACATTAACAACGCGCCCACCGCCGGGGCCGAACGCAGCATGCCCAGGCCCCACGGGCCTGTCAGCAGAATGTCTTTGGCAAACACCGGCAACAGCGCAGTCGCACCGCCCAGCAACACGGCGAACAGGTCCAGCGAGATGGCCCCGAGGATGTCCGGGCGGCTACGGATAAAGCGAATCCCGGCCAGCAGCGAGTCCATCGTCGCCTTGCCTTTGTTTAGCGCCACCTGGCGGGCCGGCAGGTTGCTCATTAACAGTGCGGCAATCAGGTACAGCACCACGCTGGGGCCATACACCCACACGCTGCCGAACGCATAGAGCAAGCCACCAAACGCCGGGGCCACGATGGTCGCCGACTGCTGGGCGGCCTGCGCTGCGGCCACGGCGCGGGGGAACAACGCCACAGGCACAATGGAGGGCAGCAAAGCCTGGGTGGTGGGCAGTTCAAATGAGCGGGCGGCGCCGAGTAAAAACGCCAGGATAAAGATCATTTCACGGGTGATGCTGCCGCTCAGGCTGCTGATCGCCAGGGTCAGGGCAATCATCGCTTGCAGCGACTGGCACAGCGCGGCCACCCGGCGGCGGTCATAGCGGTCGGCCACATGCCCGGTGTGCAACATAAACAGCACGCGAGGCGCGAACTCGATCAGCCCCACCCAGCCCAGGTCCATCACGTTGCCGGTCAACTGGTAGAGGTTCCAGCCAATGGCCACCGTCAGCATCTGGAAGGCGCTGGCGGTGAAGATGCGGGCAAACCAAAAGGCCACAAAAGGCCGATGATGACGTAACAGAAGCGGCTGGCTGGTCATTGAAGGGTCGTGGCAAAGGGCAGGGGACGTCGAGATTATCATTTTTCTGTAACAAATAATGACTCGCGCTGATGCATTGAGAAAACCGCCCAACGGTCGTGCGAAAAATCGCGTGCGGCTATTACACGCACTTCCTGCAACTGTCTATTTCAGGGCCTGGGACAACCTGTCACGCGACAACCAGCCACATTAGCCACACGCCAAGAATGGACTACTCTTTCAGCAATGTTTGATCCAGGTCAAAGCCCGCAAGGGTTTTACTGGAGTGGCCAGACGGCCTGATTCCCTTGCGTGGTGGCCAGCAGTGCGAGCGCAGATTCGCAAAGGCCATTGCTCGTGGGGCTGTTGGACACCGGCGTCCTGTCGGTGCCCTGACAACCTGATACCTGATAGAGGAAGACTTATGTTCGGTTTGGAGGCTCTCGATCTCGCCCGAATTCAGTTCGCGTTCACCGTATCGTTCCACATTCTATTTCCCGCCATCACCATCGGTCTCGCCAGTTATCTCATGGTGCTCGAAGGCATGTGGCTGAAAACCCGTGACGATACGTACCGCGACCTGTACCACTTTTGGTCGAAGATTTTTGCAGTCAACTTTGGCATGGGCGTAGTGTCTGGCCTGGTCATGGCGTACCAGTTCGGGACCAACTGGTCGCGGTTCTCGGACTTCGCAGGGGCTGTCACCGGGCCTTTGCTGACCTATGAAGTGCTCACCGCCTTCTTCCTTGAGGCCGGTTTTCTGGGCGTCATGCTGTTTGGCTGGAACCGCGTGGGTCGCGGCATGCACTTCTTCTCCACCATCATGGTGGCGGTCGGCACGCTCATTTCGACCTTCTGGATCCTGGCCTCCAACAGCTGGATGCAAACCCCGCAGGGTTTCGAAATCATTGATGGCCGGGTGATCCCGGTGGATTGGCTGGCGGTGATCTTCAACCCGTCGTTCCCTTACCGCCTGGCGCACATGGCCACGGCCGCCTTTGTGGCCACCGCCTTCTTTGTCGGCGCTTCGGCTGCCTGGCATCTGTTGCGTGGGCGTAATACGCCGGCCATTCGCCGCATGTTCTCGATGGCGATGTGGATGGCCCTGGTGGTTGCCCCCATTCAGGCGTTTATCGGTGATGCCCACGGGTTGAACACGCTGAAATATCAGCCGGTAAAAATCGCTGCGATCGAAGGGCACTGGGAAAACAAGCCCGGTGAGCCTACCCCGTTGATCCTGTTCGGCATCCCGAACATGAAAACCGAAACCACCGACTACAAGATCGAAGTGCCGTACCTGGGCAGTTTGATCCTGACCCACAGCCTGGACAAACAGATCCCGGCGATGAAGGACTACCCGGCGGCGGACCGTCCTAACTCCACCATCGTGTTCTTCACGTTCCGCATCATGGTGGCGCTGGGCATGCTGATGATCGTCATCGGCCTGTGGAGCGTGTGGCTGCGCAAACGCGGCACGCTGTATGAAAACCGCTGGTTCTTGAAGCTGGTGCTGTGGATGGGGCCGTCGGGTCTGATCGCCATCCTGGCAGGTTGGTTCACCACCGAAGTCGGCCGTCAGCCGTGGGTGGTCTACGGGTTGATGCGCACCGCCGATGCGTCGTCCAACCACAGCGTGACGCAAATGAGCATCACCCTGATCATGTTTGTGCTGGTGTACTTCTCGCTGTTCGGCGTCGGTATTGGCTACATGATGCGTCTGGTGCGTAAAGGCCCGATTGCCCACGAGGGTGATGGTCAGCCTTCAGGTGGCCCAGGTCAGCAACGCACGCCTGCCCGTCCTTTGTCGGCTGCCGTTGAAGGCACCGAAGAAGGTTACAGCGACAGCCTGAAGAAGGGGAACTGAGTCATGGGTATTGATCTGCCACTTATCTGGGCAATCATCATCATCTTTGGCGTCATGATGTACGTGGTCATGGATGGCTTCGATCTCGGGATCGGCATCCTCTTCCCCTTCATCAAAGGCGAGAAAGACCGCGATGTGATGATGAACACCGTTGCCCCCGTCTGGGACGGTAACGAAACCTGGCTGGTACTGGGCGGTGCGGCGCTGTTTGGCGCCTTCCCGCTGGCTTACTCGGTGGTGCTGTCGGCGCTGTACCTGCCACTGATCCTGATGCTGGTCGGCTTGATCTTCCGCGGTGTGGCCTTTGAGTTTCGCTTCAAGGCCACGGCCGACAAGCGTCACATCTGGGACAAGGCGTTCATTTGGGGTTCGATCATCGCGACCTTCTTCCAGGGCGTGGCGCTGGGGGCCTTTATTGAAGGGATCCCGGTGGTCAACCGTGAATACGCCGGTGGCGGGCTGGACTGGTTGTCACCGTTCAGCCTGTTCTGCGGCCTCGGCTTGATCGTGGCCTACGCCTTGCTCGGCTGCACCTGGTTGATCATGAAAACCGAAGGCCCGCTGCAAGAGCGCATGCACAACCTGGGGCGGCCATTGGCAATTGCCCTGCTGGTGGTGATGGGCGTTGTCAGCCTGTGGACGCCGCTGGCGCACACAGACATTGCCGCACGCTGGTTCACCTTGCCGAATCTGTTCTGGTTCCTGCCGGTGCCGATTCTGGTACTGGTGACTATGTACGGGCTGTTCAAGGCGATTGCGCGCAATGCCCACTACACGCCGTTCCTGCTGACCCTGCTGCTGATTTTTCTGGGTTACAGCGGTTTGGGCATCAGCTTGTGGCCGAACATCATCCCGCCGTCGATTTCGATCTGGGAGGCCGCTGCGCCGCCGCAAAGCCAGGGCTTTATGCTGGTGGGCACCTTGTTCATCCTGCCGTTTATCCTGGGTTACACCTACTGGAGCTACTACGTGTTCCGCGGCAAAGTCACCCACGAAGACGGTTACCACTAGTTGCAAGTGCCGCTGCGCCCCACCGGGCGCAGCCTTTTCTCAGAGGAGTGCCTGAACATGGCTGGCAAAGATTATTTAAACGACGTGCAAGCGTGTGAGAAAAAGCCGCTGTGGCAACGCATTGGCTGGTTGGTGTTGATCTGGACCGCCAGCGTGGCGAGCCTGGCCGTGTTTGCCATGCTGATCCGCCTGTTCATGACCGCAGCGGGCATGAAAAGCCACTAAACAACTACGGTAGGAGCGAGCTTGCCTCGCGATCTTTTGAGTGGTTAAAAGATCGCGAGGCAAGCTCGCTCCTACAGGGTTTTTACAGTTATTTGCGCGCCTTGAGGATGACGAATTTAGGCGTGGCAGCCACTTGCTCAACCCCTCGAAACAACTTGGCCAGCTTGCTGTGATAGCCCAAGTGGCGATTGCCCACGATGTACAGCGCGCCACCCACCACCAGCGCCTCGCGGGCTTGCTGGAACATGCGCCAGGCCAAAAAGTCGCCCACCACTTGTTGCTGGTGAAACGGCGGATTGCACAACACCACGTCCAATGAGTTCGGCGCCTGACCTGCCAGGCCATCGCCTGCACGTACCGTCACGTCGCGATCGCCCAGCGCCGCCTGCCAGTTCTCCTGTGCCGATTGCACCGCCATAAACGATTCATCGACCAGCGTGTAGTGCGCCTGTGGGTTGTTCAGGGCGCTGGCGATGGCCAGCACGCCATTCCCGCAGCCCAAGTCGGCCACACGGGCCGAGCCAAGGTTGGTCGGCAGGTGTGGCAAAAACGCTCGCGTGCCGATATCCAGCCCTTCACGGCAGAACACGTTAGCGTGGTTGAGCAGCTCGATAGCAGGCTTGTCCAGCGCGTAACGTGAAGGGTAGGGCGAGGTAAACGGCCCCAGGCCCTGTGCCGTCGCCATTAGCAAGCGGGCTTTTTTGACCGCCAGCGAGGCCTGCACCGGGCCGATATAGCGCTCCAGCAGATCCCCTGCCGCACGTGGCAAGTGTTTGATCATCGCGCCGGCAATCACCTGTGCGCCTGGAGCCAACTGGCCTTGCAGGCGAATCAGTTGTTCTTCCAGCAACGCCAGGGTTTTTGGCACCCGCACCAGTACACAGTCGAATGGGCCTGCCAGTGGCTGGCTGGCGGGAATGATCGAGACCGCATCAAATGCATGGCCGTTGCGCACCAGATTCTTTTCCAGGCCTTGAATGGCCAGGAACGAGTCACTGCTGCTGGTGACGTGCATCGTACTGACCAGGCTGACGGCCAAGGCCCCAAAACTGTCGTTGAGCACCAATATCCGGCTGTTGGCCGGCAGCGCCAATTCGGCCACGTGGTTGAGCAAATACTCATCCGCAGCGTCGAAGGCCTGGAGTGGCTCATTCTGTTGTTCAGGCTGGCGGATCAAGTGGAGTTGGGCGAAAGGACTTTCGAGCGCAGGCATCTATACAAACTCTGGGGCATCGACAACGGCTTGAGTTGAGTTCAAAGGCATTCAAGCAGCCATGGAGGCCGTGGCATTTTCAGGTGCTGGCGATTTTACGTTTTTTTACCGGAGATTGCCCGACGCTTTTGGTCGGGGTGAAGGCTGCTCAGGTGTGACGGTGCATCAAAGAAGACCGCATTTGGCCGCGATCACCACGGCAGACGTCTTGTTGGTCGCGCCCATTTTTCGCATCGCGCTGCTGATGTGAAAATTTACGGTTCGCGGTGTCAGGCTCAGGATGATGGCAATGTCAGACGCCGTTTTGCCTTGGGCGGTCCATTTCAGGATCTCTGACTCACGCGTAGACAGATGATTGCCGGGATCATTTAGGCGCATGTTCAGAAAGAATTTTTCGTACATCGCGGTGTGCAACTGGTGGCATAGCCATAGCAAGTCGCCCACTTTTTCATCGAACTCCTGGGTTGAAACAGGCGAGTGCCGTCGGGTCAGGCTCAGGATGCTCACCGTCCCTTTGGCGTCGTGAGCCGACAGCGACCAACCATAATTGAGCCCATATGACTGCGATACGTCCTTGAGTTCAGGTGTTTCACTGAATAAATGCTGGTCCCATACCAGTGGATCAATGGACTTTTTGAAGTGGTTTTCAATTGGGTTTTTATGGGTAATACAGCACGCGTCAAAAGTATCTATAAATTCGATTGGGTGATTAGTCAGTATTTTTCTATCTATTTGAAGGCTTCTTTGTTGTGGGGCCATTCTGAACAAAAAGCTATCAAATCCGCACAGTTCAATTCGATTGCGTGCATAAGTGAGTAAAGTGGATTCACCCTTTTGGGTAAGTTCTTGTTTTGTATAAAAACGATTGGCAGTGCCCATAATGCGTGGGGCTCCCAGAAGGTGGATCCAATGTGGAATTTAATAGTAGTTCATAATTCTCAAGAATATGTAGGAATTTTCTCGATCTATTTTAAGAGTAATTGCTCTAGTGTTTTAAGTCTCTGAGGATTTAACGTTTTTTTCACGCTTGTTATCGATTTGTTTTTTTGGCGCCATTTTTTGGTTGAGGCTTAGTGTTGAAAGCAATGTTTAAAGTTGACAGTGCTAAACACCATTAACAACTCGTTACACATTTCTGTACGAGTGCGAAACCCTCCCTGTTTCTCCTATGAATTAAAAGCCATCACAAACAGTCGGTGTTCCTCCCTGCGTGTTTGCGCGACACTAGGGCCATCAGCCCAATGGAGCGCACCATGACCGCCAGCGCAGAAAAATTCACCCGCCAGACGCTGCTCGATGTTAAACCCCTCACCCCCAACCTGTTTACCTTGCGCACCACCCGCGACCAAGGGTTTCGCTTTCGCGCAGGGCAGTTTGCAAGGCTGGGCGTGACCAAGGCCGACGGCAGTACGGTGTGGCGCGCCTATTCCATGGTGTCTTCCCCGTATGACGAGTTTTTGGAGTTCTTTTCAATCGTGGTGCCGGGGGGGGAGTTCACCAGTGAGCTGAGCCGCTTACAGGTGGGCGATACCTTGCTGGTAGAGCGCCAGGCCTTTGGTTACCTGACTCTGGACCGTTTTGTCGACGGCCGGGACCTGTGGTTGTTGGCAACAGGAACCGGCATTGCACCGTTCATCTCGATCCTGCAAGACTTTGAAGTATGGGAAAAATTTGAACGCATCGTATTGGTTTACAGCGCCCGGGAAGCACGTGAACTGGCGTATCAGAAATTAATCGCTGAACTG
Source organism: Pseudomonas sp. FSL R10-0399 (assembly GCF_009600165.1). Classification (NCBI taxonomy): domain Bacteria; kingdom Pseudomonadati; phylum Pseudomonadota; class Gammaproteobacteria; order Pseudomonadales; family Pseudomonadaceae; genus Pseudomonas; species Pseudomonas sp. FSL R10-0399. Next base: position 399 of record NZ_WIWK01000109.1, on the reverse strand, counting down.
GGCTCGCGCGATTACCTTGCCCAGCATGCGCATAAACTGATCTATGTACCGACAGTGACCCGTGAGCAAATGCCGAACGTGTTAAACGGGCGTATAACAACGCTGATCGAAAACGGTGAGCTTGAACGTGCGGCGGGAGTTGAACTAACACCCGAGCACTCGCGGGTGATGTTGTGCGGTAATCCACAAATGATTGATGACACGCGCAAGTTATTGAAAGCACGCAATCTGCAACTAAGCCTTTCGCGTCGTCCCGGGCAAGTTGCGGTAGAGAACTATTGGTAGGTCAACTAAACAAGGTCTTTAATAAACAACGGCGCCTCTAAGGATGGTCTGAAGTAGCCGCCTATTTTTCGGCGACTGAGCCATCGGCGCTTTCAAAAAACGACAGCCGTTCAA
>NZ_WIWK01000108.1:0-20158 GCF_009600165.1 Pseudomonas sp. FSL R10-0399 | reverse complement strand
CATCGGGCGTGCACGCGGGCGTTTGGCCGTGATTGGTCTGGGCCCCGGAGCCGCCGAGTTGATGGTGCCCGCGGTGAAAGCCGAGCTGGCGCGGGCCAATGACGTGCTGGGGTACGAGACGTACGTGCGCATGGCCGGGCCGTTCCGGGCTGACCAAGTGCTGCACTGCACCGACAACCGTGAAGAAATGCAGCGTGCGCGTCACGCCTTTGAACTGGCGGCGCAAGGTCGCTCAGTGGTGGTGGTGTCTTCGGGGGACCCTGGCGTGTTTGCCATGGCGGCAGCCGTGCTCGAGGCGCTGCATGAGTCTGCTGATCCGCAGTGGCACAACGTTGATCTGGAGATCTTGCCGGGCGTCTCGGCGTCGCTGGCCACAGCGGCCCAGGCGGGTGCGCCTTTGGGTCATGACTTTTGCGTGATGTCGCTGTCGGACAACCTCAAGCCCTGGAGCATCATCGAAAAACGTCTCGACCTGGCCTCCCAGGCGGACCTGGCCCTGGCGTTCTACAACCCGATCTCCCGTTCCCGGCCCTGGCAATTGGGCGTGGCCCTGGAAATCGTCGCGCGGCATCGTACGCCGCGAACGCCGGTGGTACTGGGTCGTGACATCGGTCGCCCCGGCCAGACGTTACGCGTCACCACCCTGGGGGAACTGACCCCGGAACAGGTCGATATGCGCACCATGGTCATTGTCGGGTCCTCCACCACCTGCACGTTCCCGCGAGCAGATGGCCGCGAGTGGGTATATACACCGCGTTGGTACGGTGACAAGCCTTGATCGTGTGAGTTAATTAAAGGGGGGGCTGCCTGTGCCTTGGCAGCCGATCGACCTTCTTTGGCCTCGTGACTTTTGGGTGGGTGTTTAAAAGATCACGAGGCCATGCTTCGGCAGGTGCTCATTCGGTTTTTTTAAAGGTATGAGAGTGTCTGAATATTCCTCAGTGTTTGTTAGTTAAGTCGCAGATGATTGTTGATAACGCTCATGCTGACCTGGGATATTGCCATTAAGTACTGGGTATATACTTTGAAATAAATGGCGCGCTTTGCAGGGGCGAGTATTCAAGAGGTGTGGGCGGTATATTGCTGAAAAAAAGTAATTGTTTAAGTTAAATTATTTCCTGGATTGTTGTCTTTCGTTGATCAGGTATGCAGTGGACGCTTGAGGCTGGTGTGTCTAAGGTTTCAATTGTCTGCATTCGCAAGACAATTAATTTAACGGCCATGATGGCTGCAGGAGTAAATGATATGGATATTAAAGATTTAAGTGATGAGGCCTGTGTTGAGTTTATTAAAAGCCTGGAGATCCCGGTAGTTGAGCCAGCGATACTGACTCGCTCTATCATGCTGACAGCTCGCTCCGGTATGGATATTAATGGTCCCGCTAAGAATGTTGATGGTAACGAGGGCAGCGCTTTTGTAGCCGGTAACAGCGTTGTCTCTTTTGTTGGAGGTTTGGAATCACAGCTAAAACAGGACGTAATGGATAGCGTGTTGTTTGCACAGTTGGCAGCAGATAAGAAATTCCCCAATAAAGATACGCATCGTGTTGAGCGATACAACCTGTACAACCAGATTCTATCGTACTGCGGTTGGACAACGACAAACGAGTCCATGCATAAAGTGACCGGTCTGAAGCAGAAATTTACTATGGACCAAATTGCGCTGGAAATAATTGCAAGTGTTGTGGGCCCAAATAAAGCGGTGCTGGAGATTGTGGCCATGGTCTTTGGCGCTCTGGCTAAAAACCCCAAGGCGCTTAGTCTGTTTGAAAATCAGGCAAAGGGGGTTGATGCGGGTAATTTTCAGATCCTGCCATGTATCGCAACCAGCGATGGTGAAGTGATAATGATAAAAACCTGCATGCAGTTCAGTTCGTCAAAACGCGTGACCAAGGTTCTTTTTTGGGAGTGGAGTAACACCGATGTGAGTTTGTACACTGCCGCCAGTAATACAACGCTTAATCGGCGTCAATATGGAGTCGTTCGTAATACTATTATGGAAAAGCTCGGTACTTCGGGAAAAAACTTTATCGAAAACATTGATATAGATATTTAACTCAGGCGCAGCAAGGAGTTTGTGGCGATGGAAGAGTCTAATAAAGTCTATGTCAATGCCGGCATACTCGCGATGTGCCTGCCCGGTACTGTGCTCACAGCGCAGCAGCAAGAAGACGTCATGAACTCGTTGTTGTTTGCGGAGTTGAGTGCTCGTGTAAAGCACCCGCTAGCACAGCACAATACGGAACGTGAACAGGCTGTTCAACGGATGCTGGATAACTTGTGCTGGATTCGTTTAAACCAACCTGGCGTTGTGTCGAAATCTTCACGGACCTTGACCGTGGTTGATGTTGTAACGGCTAAAAGCCTGAGTATGTTTCCCTCTCGAGTCAGTTCAGGTTTTATTGAATTGTTGAAGAAGCTCAAGTTCTTGCCGTCTCAAAAGGCGCTGGATGTTTGGCATGAAAAAACTGTCTCGCCCGTTCATTCTGATCATACGGCCAGCACTGATTGCCCAGTACCTGATGAGTTTAATGTGTGCGTTAAGTTCGCGATTTTAGATGCAGAAGGTGTTCTTCATACCTTGATGCTGGCGTTTACCACGCACACAAAACTACTAAGTAATTACCTTTCTCAGACGATCAAGATCGAAGAAAGTGCAGGGCTGCACGTCCAAGCCTACACCTATGAGCTAAATGCACAATGCTTCTCTCGTTTGCGTGAGTCGGTGGCTGAAAAACTGAAGATTAAAAAAAATCAGTATGTACTGCCTTGGGCCTGCTCTGCTGATGGCAAATGCCCTCCCGTCCTCACTCAACAAGGTCTTTGATAATGCTATGAATGCGAAAATGATTGGCAGCACGCTCACCTCTTTTGTCGGGGAAGTGTCCGAGGCCAGCAAGCAGGATATTCAAGACTGTTTGCTCTATGCGCAATTGTATGCCGACAGGGGAGGGACTTCAGGGCCTTGGACGTGGTTGTCAAACTATCAATATGCTCTGTTTAGCATTGGCTTTTCGCTTAAGGCTTACATCGTTGAGCAGCCATTATTGATTTCGGATGCTCACCAAGTTCGCGATTACAAGGTGCAGGTAGCGGGTGTGGGTAGCTCTGAGCGCCTGGCCAATCTGCTGGGTGTTCTATTTGACAGTCTTCACCTGGAGCGCGATGCCTTAAGTTATTTGAATGAGCCGCCCATTACGTCACATGCCACCCACTATCAGTGTGCGCCGTGTGAGAGGACTCAGCAGGGTGAATTAGTGGTTTTTGTATGTGCTCTGCAACTCAGTTGTACGCCTCATGATAAGAACCCGGCACTGACCTTTGTACGTCTGAATTCAAAGGGTGGCCGTTTTCAATTTGATGCGGCTGTGTATGCAGCAATGAAAAATGAAGTTCAGGATGTTATTCGTGGTTTTACGAATACGATGATCCAAAACGTGGAGCTGTAAAAAAGCACTGCCCATGGCTGTCAAGCATGGGCAGTGCCAATTTAATTAGGGCACCAAGTAGCCTTTTATCCCGGTAAAGATAATTTGCGCCGCCAGCGCACACACGAATAGCCCCATCAAACGGCTGATAATCTGCAAGCCCTGCTCGCCGACAATGCGTTCGATCCTGTTGGACAAATACAGCACCAACCCGACGGTGAGGCTGGCCATGACAATACTGGTGATCGCCATCAGCTTGTCATCCCAGTGAGGCTGGCTGACGCCCATCACCAGCAACGCACCAATGGTACCGGGGCCAACGGTGATCGGAATGGTCAGCGGCACAATGGTGACGTCTTGCTGAACATTGTCGCTTTGCACGGCAGACTTGCCTTGGGCCATGCCCAGCGCCGAGATGAACAACACACTGCCGGCGCCAATGCGGAAGGCATCGACAGTGATGCCGAAAACGCTAAAAATCATGCGCCCGAACAGGTAGAGCAACACGCTGGAAATCACGGTTGCCAGCGCTACTTTCCATGCCAGGCGGCCACGCTCCTTGTTCGAGTAACCGCGTGTCAGGCTGATAAAACACGACAGTACGAAGAACGGGCTGTAGAGCACCAGCATCTTCAAGTACACACTGAACAAAACATGCAGCATGGTCTGAGCTCACATCGCAGGAAGTCGTCGAAAGTCTATCAGGGGTTTGGCGGTCTGTCGGGCGGTGTTAAAAACACCCTGCGGCTACAACGACACACTGTGTAGAAGCGAGCTTGCCTCGCGATCTTTTGACTTTAAAAGATCGCAGCCTTCGTGCCTCGGCAGCGACTACAACTGCCCTACGACGGCTGCGCCTGAGACTGTCGCAGCTCGCGCTGCACCACCCAATACTCGACCAGCTCGCGCAGTTGCGACAGTTCGACAGGCTTGGCCATGTGGCCGTCCATGCCGGCCTGGCGTGCGCGCTCTTTGTGCTCAGTCAGAATATGCGCGGTCAAGGCAACGACCGGGGTGCGGACGCGCTGGTGGCTGACTTCCCAGGCGCGTAATTGCTCGGTGGCTGAGAAGCCGTCCAGTACCGGCATTTCGCAATCCATGAGCACCAGGTCGTAACGCTGGGCTTTCATGGCCTGCAGCGCTTCTTCGCCGTTGGAGGCGGTGTCCGGGTGCAAGTTGAGTTTGCTCAACATGCCACGAATCACTTTGGTCGAAATGTTGTTGTCTTCGGCCACCAGAATGCGGAAGTTGCTGGGCACGCTTAGGGGGGCTGAAGGCCCGCTGCCCAATGGCGGTGTGACGCCAAGGCCATTGTTGCGTTGGGTCAACTCGTCGGCCAAGGTGGTTTTCAGGGTATAGCCCGCCACCGGTTTGGCCAGGATGCGCTTGATGCCGCAGTTGCGCGCAATGATCTTGCTCGGTGCATTGCTGATGCCCGTGAGCATCACCAGCAAGATATCGTGGTTCAGGCTTGGGTCTTCTTTGATCTTGGCGGCCAGTTGCATGCCGGTCATGCCCGGCATGTTCTGGTCCAGCAAGACAATATCGAAGTAGTCGCGCAAGTGCGCCTTGGTGCGCAGCAAGGCCAGTGCCTCTTTGCCCGAGGCGGCGGCGCTGACATTCAAGCCCCACGCCGAACATTGCTGCACCAGTACTTTGCGGCACGTGTCGTTGTCATCCACCACCAGCACGCGGGCGCCTTTGAGCGGGCTGTCCAGGTCGGAGGTGGGGTGCTCAAGCAGTTGCGGGTCCAATGGCAGGGTGAGCCAGAAATTGGTGCCCTTGGTTTGCCCGGTCTTGATGCCGAACTCGCCGCCCATGAGGGTGATCAACTGGCGGGCAATGACCAGCCCCAGATGGCCGCCCAAACGGGTGGCGGCGAGGAAGTTTTTGCTGTGCAGTTCGGCGTGCAGCAGTGCCTCGCGCTCTTGCTCATCCATCGGCTGGCCCGAGTCTTGAACGGCAATGCGCAAGCGTGGGGCATCACTGCGTTCCTCTAGCGCAACCACGATAAGGATTTCGCCTTCGTCGGTTTTTTTCAGGGCGCTTTCCAGCAGGCTCAGCAGGGTTTGACGCAAACGCGTAGGGTCGCCATTGATCACCCGAGGTACTTGCGGCTGGATAAAGCTGATGAGTTCGACGTTTTGCTGTTCGGCCTTGGTGCGGAAAATACTCAGGCAGTCATCGATCAATGCATTCAGGTCGAACTGCACGTCGTCCAGTTCGATCTGCCCGGACTCCAGCTTGGAGATGTCGAGGATTTCGTTGATCAGCGTGAGCAGCTCGTTGCCGGCGCTGTGGATAGTTTGTACGTAGTCACGTTGTTTGACGGACAACGGCGTGCCGAGCAGCAGTTCTGTCATGCCCAGCACGCCGTTCATTGGCGTACGGATCTCATGGCTGATCTTGGACAGAAACTCGGCCTTGGCATTGATCTCGGCGTTGCTGGCGGCGAGGTCGCAACTCAGGTTGAGCTGGTCTTCGGTGATGCTCCGCGTTCGTTCACTCAGCGCGATGCCCATCAGCAGGCCGCTGAGGCACACCACCGCCATCAGGGCCAACACCAGCTCTTGCGGTGCGATCAGGGTCAACCCCAGCAGGGCGGGCAGGATCAGCAGGGTGCCGATATTGAAAATAATCATGGCCACGACAAACAAACGAGCCGGGCGGTAGCCCTGCTGCAAGTGGTAACTGGCCACCAGCAGGATGCTGAGGCTGGTCAGCGCAACCAGTAAATAGGTGGTCAGGTTCAGCGGCAGGCTGTTGAAGAACAGCAGCAGCAAGCCACACAGGCCTACTATGAGGATGTCGATCAGCAGCAGTCTATGCAGCGGGTGCGGCCCACGGCTGGAGAAGAAGCTGTAGGTGAACAGCAACCCGCACGGTGCGGTGAGTATCAGTGCCAGATAGGCGCCAGGGGTTTGCCAGCTGTGCCATTGCGGGAACCACGGGCTGAGCAGGTTTAAAAAGAGCGCCGAGCTGGCCAGCAGCAAGGTCTCGCACAGTGCCAGCCACAGGCAACTGATGGTGCGCGAGAAGGCAAAACGAATCAGGTTGTGCAGTACCAGCATCGCGATGCCGCCCATCAGTAGCCCATAAAGCAGGGTGGTGCCCTGATCGGCAGCGAGGACAACGGCGGTACTGAGGGTAATGTGCGGGCGCAGTTGGTGTTCAGATTCCATGCGCAGGTAAACATCCAGAGGCTGATCGCTCTGGGGCAGCGGTAACAGGTAGTCGCTGCTGGACAGTGGTTTTTCGCTTTGTGGCAGGTTGTTGCCGGTGGTCACTTCGGTGATCAGTTTGTGATCATCGAGGACATACAAATCAAGGCGTGAGAGGTCGGGGGCGAACACCCGCAGGATCTGCTCATGCTGGTCGGGCTGTAAGCGGAACTTCAGCCACAGGGCTTCGCCGGGTTCGGCAGCCACCATGTTTTCAAGTTCGATGGAGGTGAACTGGCTATTCAATCGGGCTGAGCGCACATCGCTCAGTTGCAGGTCGCCTTGCGGGTCGGACAGCATGGACCAGCTGCCACCTGATGCGGCATGAGCCGGCATCAGGCAGAGCAGGGTTGTCAGCAGGCTGACAGTTATTCCTATGGCGATCCTAAGCCAGCGCACGGTGAAATCCCTTCGTCGATTGTTGCAAGTCGGTCACTATGCGCGGCGCTGGAAGAGTTAGGCAAGGCTGATCCATCCCCGTCTATCCATATGGATGGACTTGTTACTGGGATTCACCGCGTTCGCGTGCAATGGCTCGGTAGCCAATGTCATGACGGTAGAAACAGCCGTCCCACTCGATGGCTTTGGCCAAGGCGTAGGCTTGCTTTTGCGCCGCCTCAACCGTGTCGCCCATCGCCGTTGCACACAGCACGCGACCACCTGAGGTGACCACTTCGCCAGATGCATTCAGCGCGGTGCCCGCGTGGAATACTTTGCCTTCCAGTTTCGCTGCAGCGTCCAGTCCGTGGATTACAGCGCCTTTAGTGTAGTCTGCCGGATAACCACCTGCCGCCAGCACAATGCCCAAACTTGGACGTGGATCCCATTGTGCTTCAACTTTATCTAGCGCTTGGGCCAATGCGGCTTCAATCAGCAGCACCAGGCTCGATTGCAGACGCAGCATCACCGGTTGAGTCTCCGGATCGCCGAAGCGGCAGTTGAACTCGATGACTTTCGGGTTGCCGGCTTTGTCGATCATCAGACCGGCATACAGGAAGCCGGTGTAGACGTTGCCTTCTTCAGCCATGCCGCGCACGGTCGGCCAGATCACCTGGGCCATCACGCGCTGGTGAACTTCAGCGGTGACCACTGGAGCAGGCGAGTAAGCACCCATGCCGCCGGTGTTCGGGCCGGTGTCGCCGTCGCCGACGCGTTTGTGGTCCTGGCTGGTGGCCATAGGCAAGACGTTCTTGCCGTCGACCATCACGATGAAGCTGGCTTCTTCGCCGTCGAGGAACTCTTCGATCACCACACGCGAACCGGCTTCGCCGAAAGCGTTGCCAGCGAGCATGTCGCGCACGGCGTCTTCGGCTTCAGCCAGGGTCATGGCGACGATCACGCCTTTGCCGGCGGCCAGGCCGTCAGCCTTGATCACGATAGGCGCGCCAACCTTTTGCAGGTAAGCCAGCGCTGGCTCGATCTCGGTGAAGTTCTGGTAATCGGCGGTCGGGATCTTGTGGCGAGCCAGAAAGTCCTTGGTGAACGCTTTCGAGCCTTCCAGCTGAGCGGCGCCAGCGGTCGGGCCGAAGCAATCCAGGCCACGGGAACGGAACAGATCAACCACACCGGCTACCAACGGGACCTCTGGACCAACGATGGTCAGGGCAACGTTCTTCTCGGCAAAATCAGCCAGTTGCTCAAGGGCCAGCACGTCGATAGCAACGTTTTCGCACTTGGCTTCAATGGCGGTGCCAGCGTTGCCGGGGGCAACGAATACTTTAGCGACACGCGGGTCCTGCGCTACTTTCCAGGCCAGTGCGTGTTCACGGCCACCGCTGCCAATGATGAGGACGTTCAAGTCAGACTCCTTCGGAGTAGTTGTTAGCTACAAGCTTCAAGCGGCAAGTAAAAGCAAATGTGTGGTGCGCTTACTGACTCTTTAGGCTCTAAATTATTGGGGCTGCAAGGACCAGGAAAAGCGACACATATCCGCTCCAACTTGCCGCTTGCAGCTAAACGCTTGCCGCTTCGTCTTAATGACGGAAATGGCGCATGCCGGTGAACACCATGGCAATGCCCGCTTCGTCGGCGGCGGCGATTACTTCGTTGTCGCGCATCGAGCCACCTGGCTGGATCACTGCAGTGATACCGGCTTTAGCAGCGTTGTCGATGCCGTCACGGAACGGGAAGAATGCGTCCGATGCCATGACTGCACCTTGTACCTGCAAGCCAGCGTGCTCAGCCTTGATGGCGGCAATGCGGGCCGAGTTTACGCGGCTCATCTGGCCTGCGCCCACACCGATGGTCTGACGGCCTTTGGCGTAAACGATGGCGTTGGATTTAACGTACTTGGCCACTTTCCAGGCGAAGATCAGGTCGTTGATCTCTTGCTCGGTCGGTGCGCGCTTGGTCACCACTTTGAGGTCTTCGCTGCCGATCATCTGGATGTCACGGCTTTGCACCAGCAGGCCGCCGTTGACGCGTTTGAAGTCCCAGGCCGGTGCGCGCTCTGCGCTCCACTCGCCGCAGGCCAGCAGGCGCACGTTGGCTTTGGCGGCCACGATGGCGCGGGCTTCTTCGCTCACTGACGGAGCGATGATCACTTCAACGAATTGACGCTCAACAATGGCCTTGGCCGTTTCGGCGTCCAGCTCACGGTTGAAGGCGATGATGCCGCCGAACGCCGACTCGGTGTCCGTCGCGTAAGCCAGTTCGTAGGCCTGACGGATGCCGCCTTCGTTGTCCGGGCTGACAGCCACGCCACACGGGTTGGCGTGCTTGACGATCACGCAAGCCGGTTTTACGAAGCTCTTCACGCACTCCAGCGCAGCGTCGGTATCGGCTACGTTGTTGAACGACAGCTCTTTACCTTGCAGTTGGGTCGCGGTGGCGATGCCGACTTCGGCAGGCTTGGCCTCAACGTAGAATGCCGCGCTCTGGTGCGGGTTCTCGCCGTAGCGCATTTCTTGCGCCTTGATGAACTGGCTGTTGAAGGTGCGCGGGAACTGGCTGCGGCCTTCGGTGTTGAGGGTTTCAGCCGCCTGGTTCACGGTGCCCATGTAGTTGGCGATCATGCCGTCGTAGGCAGCGGTGTGTTCGAACGCCTTGAGCATCAGGTCGAAACGCTGTGCGTAGGTCAGGCCGCCGGCCTTGAGGTTTTCCAGGACGTTGGCGTAGTCGCTGGCATTCACCACGATAGCCACGTCTTTGTGGTTTTTGGCGGCGGAGCGAACCATGGTCGGGCCGCCGATATCGATGTTTTCGATCGCGGTCGGCAGGTCGCAGCCTGGCTTGTTGATGGTGGCTTCGAACGGGTAGAGGTTAACGGCCACCAGATCGATCGGCTTGATGCCGTGCTCGTTCATGATGTCGTCGTCAATGCCGCGACGACCGAGGATGCCGCCATGGATTTTCGGGTGCAGGGTCTTCACCCGACCGTCCATCATTTCCGCAAAACCTGTGTAGTCCGCCACTTCAACAGCGGCAACACCGTTGTCTTGCAGCAGCTTGAACGTACCGCCAGTGGAGAGGATCTCGACGCCGAGGGCTTCCAGTTCACGGGCGAAATCAAGGATTCCGGTTTTATCGGAAACGCTGATTAGAGCGCGGCGGATCGGCAGGCGGGTAGTCTGATCGGTCATCTCGATTTCCATCAAAAGCAAAGGAGTCAGCAAAAAAGGCGGCCTGTTTTATCAGGACGCCTTTCAGGTTTGATTGAATGCTTACAGCAGATCGTACTGTTTGAGCTTTTTGCGCAGGGTGCCGCGATTGAGTCCCAGCATCTCGGAGGCCTTGGTCTGGTTGCCCTTGACGTAGTTCATGACGCACTCGAGCAAAGGGGCTTCGACTTCGGAAAGCACCAGGTTGTACACGTCCGTGACTTCAGCGCCCTCCAGGTGGGCGAAATAATTGTGCAGCGCCTTTTCGACACTCCCGCGAAGGGTCTGACCTTCTTCGCTCGGCGTATTGAGGTGCTGTTTCAAATTGACGTTGTCGCTCACGGGCGTTGTTCCACTCACTAATGTCTCGGTCATCATCGTCATGCGGCCACCCATCCTTCGTCCCCTGTCCCCAGGCTCTTATGTCGTTCGGCGAAAAACGCCTGAACGTTGGCGCATTGTGCTTCCGTATCTTCCAAACGATTGAAGTGGGCGCGAAACTCCTTGGCGCCCGGCAAGGTTGCGAGATACCAACCGACATGCTTGCGGGCAATACGTACCCCCAATACCTCCCCATAGAAGGTGTGCAGTGCGGCCAGATGCTCTAGCAGAATACGTTCCACTTCGGCCATTTCTGGTGCCGGCAACAGCTGGCCGGTACGCAGAAAGTGGTCCACTTCGCGGAAAATCCAGGGCCGCCCTTGAGCCGCCCTGCCTATTAACAGTCCATCGGCACCGGTGGCGTGCAGCACGTGCCGGGCTTTATGGGGTGAATCGATGTCGCCATTGGCAAACACCGGTATCGACACGGCCTGCTTGATCGCGGCAATGGTGTCGTACTCGGCCTCGCCGGTGTACAGGTCTGCACGGGTTCTGCCGTGCACGGCCAGCGCTTGAATACCGGCCTGTTCGGCGATTTTTGCCACCGTGAGGCCGTTCTTGTTGTCGCGGTCCCAGCCGGTACGGATTTTCAGGGTGACCGGCACATCAACTGCGGCCACAACGGCCTGCAGGATCTCGTTCACCAATGCTTCGTCTTTCAGTAACGCGGACCCGGCGGCCTTGTTGCAGACCTTTTTTGCCGGGCAACCCATGTTGATATCAATAATCTGTGCGCCCAGTTCCACATTGGCCCTGGCGGCGTCTGCCAGCATTTGCGCATCACCGCCGGCGATCTGCACCGAGCGGGGCTCGGGATCACCGTCGTGAATCATGCGCAGGCGCGATTTACGACTGTTCCAGAGACTCATGTCACTGGTCACCATTTCCGACACAACCAGGCCCGCGCCCATTCGTCGGCAAAGCTGACGAAAGGGTTGGTCGGTGACACCCGCCATAGGGGCGAGAATCAAACCGTTTTGCAATGTGTATGGGCCGATGCGTACCGCCGACATAGGACTTCCCTGTTGTGGGGCCGGATCTGGGGAGTTCGAAAAAGGGTTGGCATGATACCCGCTCTCGATGACTGGATAAAGACGAAATTGGATGATTTTTGAACAATAGAGGCTGAAAGCCAGCTTCAAGCCTCAAGCTACAAGCTTCAAGCCGCAGCAGATTTGCTGCTGGCTTCTAACTTGCGGCTTGCCGCTTATCGCTAAAAGCGCAGCGCGCTCATTCCGGGGAATGAAAACTCAGGCTGTAATTCACCGCTTTCGGGCCCGGATCCAGGATGTCGAGGGCAATGTGGATAGGCGTTTGCGGCGGCATTTCGGCCTTGCCAGTCAGGTCGCCGCTCAGGTATTCGCCGGGTTTGAAACGGCGGCTGGCGATCATTTTGCCGTTCAGGTCGGCAAAACGCAGCTCCAGCAGCGGGTAGGGCTGGGAAAACGGCGCGCGGTTGTAGAGGATGGCGTCCACCACCAGCGCACCGGCGAATTCCGGGTGGCTGCGCACCACCAGATTGCTGCTTTTAATGCGGTCTATATCGACCTTGGAAGGCACGCTGCAGCCGATTTGCGGGCACAGTTGCTGGAAGAGCGGCCGGTATTGGTCCTGGCGAGCCAGTTCATCGAAGTGATACGCGATGTATTGCCCGGCCAGTGCAACGGCGGCCAGCAACACCAAGAGCGTCCAGAGCAGGCGCTTGCCCCACGGCGAGCGGCGTTTTTGCCAGTCCAGGTGCAACGGGTCGTCTACCAGGTCCAGCAGGACGTCGTCGCGCACACCCGGTTCGCTGCGTGTGCGTTTGTCTTTGGTCGCCGAGGCAGGGGCCAGAGGCTCATCGTCCTCGTCGTCATCCACCGCAGACAAATGCTCGCCGCGCAGCTCCGGTTCATCGTCGTCATCTTTGCTGAGCCTGAGCGGCGGCGTGTCGTCGGGCTCGTCGATGTCCAGCGACAGCGATGGCTCGGTGCGCCCGGTTTCAGCTGGTTCGATGTCGTCTTCGACGGCCTTGACCGCGAGTACTGAGGTTTCGGCACGTTCTGCTGCGGATTCACTGAACAAGCTGCCTGACCATTGGCTTTCGTCGGCGTCGCTGGTGTCGCGGCGAGCGCTTAGCGCACTGGTTTTGGCTTTTTGCGACTGACCGAAACTTTTGCTGGGCTGAATCTCCCGTTCTTCAAGCTTGGCCAGCTCTTCGTCCAGGTCCAGGTGCTCAAGGTCCAGCTCGGCCACTTCCCAATGCGCCGGGCTGATGGCCTTGGGCGCAGCAGGCGGCTCAACGGCCACAGGTTCTGCAATAAGTGGCGCCACAGTTGTAGGCAACTGCTCTGTTTCGGTGCCTTTATTCAGCAGTTGCTGTGCGGCATTGAACACTTGCAGGCAGGAACCACAGCGCACCACGCCGCGGGCCATGCTCAATTGAGCATGGCTGACACGGAAGCTGGTTTGGCAATGTGGGCACTGTGTAACGAAGCTATCGCTCATGCGGCCATCCGGGTTAAGCAGGCTTGTATTCTAGCGTCGACGACCGCTGATGCGCACCCAGCCATCGCGGTTGGCGATAGGGTCCAGATCAAAGTCTTGAGCGTAGGCAGCGGCGACGTCTTCGCCTTGCTCGGCGAGGATGCCGGACAGCGCCAGGCGGCCACCGGGCTTGACCAGGCTGGACAGTTGTGGGGCCAGGGAAACCAGCGGGCCGGCCAGAATGTTGGCGACCAGCACATCGGCCTGCACCTGCGGCAGGTCTTCAGGCAGGTACAGCGGGAACAGCTCTGGCGCCACGTTGTTGCGCCCGGCGTTGTCGCGCGAAGCTTCCAGCGCCTGCACGTCGATGTCGGTACCAACGGCTTGCTTGGCGCCCAGCAACAGCGCAGCGATGGCCAAAATGCCCGAGCCGCAGCCAAAGTCCAGCACGTCGCAGTCTTTGAGGTCCTGGCCGTCGAGCCATTCCAGGCACAGCGCGGTGGTCGGGTGAGTGCCGGTGCCAAACGCCAGGCCCGGATCCAGCAGCAAGTTCACGGCCTCAGGCTCGGGTGCAGCGTGCCAGCTTGGGACGATCCACAGGCGCTGACCAAAACGCATGGGTTCAAAATTGTCCATCCAGCTGCGTTCCCAGTCCTGGTCTTCGATGACTTCGGCGTGGTGTTCTGGCAATGGCGAGCCGGTCAGCAGCTCCAGATGGGACAGCACCAGCTCGGCTTCGGTACCGCCTTCGAACAGGGCCAGCAAATGGGTGTGCGACCACAGCGGCGTGGTGTTGAGCTCAGGTTCAAAGATCGGCTGATCTTCGGCATCCATAAACGTTACCGAAACGGCACCGACTTCGAGGAACGCGTCTTCGTAGGTTTCGGCTTGTTCTGGGCTGATGGCGAGGCGTACTTGCAGCCAAGGCATGGCGGGCACCTTTGAAAAATAGGAATGTGCAGCCGGAGGGGCTGCGAGAAACGCGCCAGTTTACGCGAGCGCAGGCCTCCCTGCTATGGCAGGCCATCTGTAGGGGCGGGCTTGTTTCAACATAAACCCTAATAAGGCGCAGCTTGTAGTCGCTGACGAGGCACGAGGCTGCGAAGCGGGCCACTTGGCAATCCATCGCAGCCTCATCCTTCGGCAGCGACTACAAGGTTTCTGCGGTGTGAGGGCGTCCTAGGGGCATTCGTGCAGGTATTTGATATTGGGATGATGGCGTTTATGGAAGCGTCCTACATACCGGGATCACCAATCTGGGCACTCTCTTCCTGATTACTGTGTGTGAGGTTCATTCATTCTATGACTGGGCTTCATGGTTCTCAGCCGTGCTCCCTTTAGGGGCTATGCAAAAGGAGAGGCTTATGGCCCGGGGCTATTTTATTGGTCTGGACGACAAAACGACCTGCGGTGGCAAGGTGCTGGAGTCAGACCCTGGCATTACGTGGAATGGCATTCAGCATGCCCTTGAAGGCCACTTGGTCAGCTGCGGGCAGGACGGTAAGGCCTACCCGATCTGTGGCGGTGTGGATGGTTTTATCAGCAATGGCCGGCGGGTGGCTGGCACGCTGGACAGCCGCAGCGGTTGCCCCTGTCAGGCCGAACTGATTGCCTCTGTGACCGTGCATTCTTATGTCAGCGATTCAGCCCCGGCATTTAAGGGCGGCTTGTTCGCCGCGCCGCAGCCCATGCCCGCCACCCTCAGCACAACGTGCGACGAGCGTTTTCAGTTGCTCAATCAACGTGGCTTGCCCTTAGGGCAACTAGGGTATGCCGTGCTGCAAAACGACCACTGTGTGGGTTACGGCACACTCGATGCGCAAGGCCATACCTGCTCGTGCTCCAGCGATGGTCCTGAACAATTGGGTATCGCCATCAACGCCCCGTCACCGGTTATGGAGTAAGCAGCATGTCCTTGAATGATTTTCAGCGCACCAACGCCGCAGGGCCGGACGCCTTGTATCAACTGCCGCAGGCCAACTCACACACCTACAGCCCCACCGATACACCGGCCAAAAAAGTGGTCGTGCAGAGCCTTGCCCTGAGCCGCTTGCCGGGCGCCATGCGCTCGATGGGCTGGCATACGGCGGCGGCCTTGATGCAGCGCTGGTTTGACAGCCCTGCGTGGGCGATGCCGGAGTCGTGGAAGGAGCGTAAAACCCAGCCTGATCCTCTCACTCTGAAACCGGCGCAGTGCGATGAGAGCATTGTAAAAATGGAGTGGGCCATGGGGTATGAGCGCTGTCGCGAGGCTGTTGACGAGGCAGAGTCTTTGCTAACGAACCCTAACGGGATTGAGCGCTTGAAAGACCTGTTAAAGAGGTCCGGATGGATGGGGTATGGAGTGCGAAAGCTGGGTTCAAACTTAATGTCCTCTTTGCAAATGGATGTTGTATCGCAAGTAAATTTCACTAGGTTCGGGTCCACTTGGGCCGCGCTCGATGACATGTACGGAGCCTTAGGTATTGCCGTTTTGAAAGTAGGAGTAGTCGGAGAGGCATTTACTGAGGTAAATCCAGTTACCAAACAAGTCCGTTATCTTTTTCATATAGAGCAGGTAGGTTTCTTTATTCGCGACCATTACGACTTCAATAGTCTGCAATATCTGGGCACTTGGACCGAAGATCGTGTGCTGACCAAGGCAGAGACCGCTTTTACCTTGAGTCTTCATGGTCAAGTTGTATTGCGTCTAAAGGAGGGTCCTTTTGCTGCAGTCACCAATGGTGATTTTCGCGACTATCGTGACAAAACAGGCAAAGGCGGCGACTTCATAATTTATTCAGATGTACTCTGGAGAAAATCTGGGCAAGTCATTGATCTTGGGGAGTGGGTGTGAAGCCAGCCTCACGACGGATAGCCTTTTTCATGGTTTTTATCTGTATTGCCGGAGTGATATGGGAGGCTTCGCAATGGTGGGAGAAAGGCTTGGCGGAGCGTTTGGGTGATCCTGAAATAAGCCCCGGCGGTTGTTATCGGGTTGAGAGCTTCAAACCTTTTTGGGTGCTACCCAATATTTTTCATAGGCGACCGGATCCTAATGAAGTCCACTCACCAGAGTGGTTTCCGTGGTGGGGATATCCAGGTTTTTTTCGCCTGTACGATCATCGCACTGAAGAATTGATCTCAGAAACCAAGGTTCATGACTGGGATTCGATCGTTGAGAAGGTGAGTTGGGGAGGTGGTTCAGGTCAGGTGAGGTCCGGCATGATTCGTATCGGGCCCAACCTTCCCGACTGCATAGGCGATGTCCCCGGAAAAGTGAGGCGCGAACAATGAAGCCCAGCTCGCGACGCATCGCCTTTTTCGTAGCCTATATCACCATTGCGGGCGGGTTATGGACCGCTTCGAACTGGTGGGAAAGAGGATGGGCTACGCGACTGGCTACCGATAGCGTCAGCCCCGATGGCTGTTATCGAGTCCAGAGTTTCAAGCCCTATTGGGTTCTGCCAGATACCTTTCATAGGCGCTCAGACCCCAATGAAGATCAGCCGGCTGAGTGGTTTCCATGGTGGGGTTATCCAGGTTTTTATCGTCTTTTCGATAATCGCAGTGGTGAGTTGATTTCAGAAACCGACATCTATGATCTGGAGTCAGCGGGAGGCGGGCTTAGTTGGGGCCAGGGTTCTGGCTATGTGATGGCCGGTATGATCATCATCGCCTCCAACCTCCCGGATTGCACAGGCGATAACCCCGGCAAAACCAGGGGCAAGCCATGACAGCCATGACGCCCCCATCGTTTCTACCCGGCCTGAATCAATTTAGTAGGCACCCAAAAAACTGGCACCCCGGACACAACAAAGCCGCTCGAAAGCGGCTTTGTTGAGCAGGATACAAACTTACTTGTTAGCCAGTTTGTGTTCCAGGTAGTGAATGTTGACGCCGCCTTCGCAGAAGCCTTCGTCATTCACCAGGTCGCGGTGCAGCGGGATGTTGGTTTTGATCCCGTCGACCACGATTTCGTCCAGCGCGTTACGCATGCGAGCCATGGCTTCGTCACGCGTCGCCCCCCAAGTGATCAGCTTGCCGATCAGGGAGTCGTAGTTGGCCGGAACCTTGTAGCCGCTGTACAGGTGCGAATCGACGCGAACGCCGTTGCCGCCCGGTGCGTGGAAGTGCTTGACCATGCCTGGGCTCGGCATGAACGTTGCCGGGTCTTCAGCGTTGATCCGGCATTCCAGCGAGTGACCGTGAATGTTCACGTCAGCCTGGGTGAAGGACAGCTTGTTGCCTGCCGCAATGCTCAACATCTCTTTAACGATGTCTATGCCGGTGACCATTTCGGACACCGGGTGCTCTACTTGCACACGAGTGTTCATCTCGATGAAGTAGAAGCGACCATTTTCGTACAGGAACTCGAAAGTACCCGCACCACGGTAGTTGATGTCAACGCATGCCTGAACGCAGCGTGCCAGAACTTCCTGGCGAGCCTTCTCGTCGATGCCCGGTGCTGGCGCTTCTTCCAGAACCTTTTGGTGACGACGTTGCAGCGAGCAATCGCGGTCGCCCAGGTGGATCGCGTTACCCTGGCCGTCGGAAATAACCTGGACTTCCACGTGACGTGGGTTGGTCAGGTATTTTTCCAGGTAGACCATCGGGTTGCTGAACCAGGCGCCGGCTTCTTCGCGGGTCTGCTTGGCGGCTTCGATCAGGTCTTCTTCACGGTGCACAACGCGCATGCCACGACCACCACCGCCGCCAGCGGCTTTGATGATCACCGGGTAGCCGACTTCACGGCCAATGCGCAGTGCGGTTTCAGGGTCTTCCGGCAGCGGGCCGTCAGAGCCTGGAACAGTCGGTACGCCCGCCGCGATCATGGCGTGCTTGGCCGATACCTTGTCGCCCATCAGGCGAATGGTGTCAGCTTTCGGGCCGATGAAGGCAAAGCCGGATTTCTCGACTTGTTCGGCGAAATCGGCGTTTTCAGCCAAGAAGCCGTAGCCCGGGTGAATCGCCGTGGCGCCCGTCACTTCGGCTGCCGCGATGATCGCCGGGATGTGCAGATAAGACAGGTTGGCTGGTGCCGGACCAATGCAGACGGTTTCGTCTGCCAGACCCAGGTGCATCAGTTCCTTGTCGGCAGTGGAGTACACCGCGACGGTCTTGATGCCCAGTTCCTTGCACGCCCGCAGGATGCGCAAGGCGATCTCGCCGCGGTTGGCGATCAGGACTTTTTCCAGCTTCTGAGGCTTCAACATCGTTGGCTCCCCGTGGTTCAAACGATGGTGAACAGCGGTTGGTCGAACTCAACCGGCTGACCGTTTTCTACCAGGATGGATTCAATGACACCGGCTTTTTCAGCGGTGATGTGGTTCATCATTTTCATCGCTTCAACGATGCAAATGGTGTCGCCGACTTTAACGCTCTGGCCCACTTCTACGAAGGCTGGCGAAGTTGGCGCTGGCGTGCGGTAGAAGGTGCCGACCATTGGCGACTTGACCACAAAGCCGTTCAGTTTTGGAGCAGCAGGTGCTTCAGTCACGGTGGCAACCGGCGCAACAGCCACTGGCGCAGCAGCCGGAGCTTGTTGCATTGGTGCTGGTGCGTAGAACTGTTGAGCTGGGGTCTTGCTGTGGCGGCTGATGCGTACGGACTCTTCGCCTTCTTTAATTTCCAGCTCGTCGATGCCGGACTCTTCCAGCAGTTCGATCAGTTTCTTGACTTTACGGATATCCATGAATCGTCAACTCCCAATGGGTGGGTCAGGGGCGTTTAGCTTGTAGTTCAAGCTGTTCCAGGGCGGCCTCCAAGGCCAGTCGATAACCGCTGGCGCCAAGGCCGCAGATCACACCTACCGCAACGTCGGAGAAGTAGGAGTGATGGCGGAAAGGTTCGCGTTTGTGCACGTTAGACAAATGCACTTCGATGAATGGGATGCTCACCGCCAGCAGCGCGTCACGTAATGCCACGCTGGTGTGGGTAAAAGCAGCCGGATTGATCAAGATGAAATCCACCCCTTCATCGCGGGCCGCATGAATCCGGTCGATCAATTCATACTCGGCATTACTTTGCAGGTAGAGCAAATGGTGACCGGCGTCGCGAGCCCGCTGCTCCAGATCCTGATTGATTTGCGCCAGGGTAGTCGCGCCGTAAACGCCCGGTTCGCGGGTGCCTAGCAGGTTCAGGTTGGGGCCGTGCAGAACCAGAAAAGTCGCCATCTGCTGTTCCTTGTAATGTGTGCGCAGTGATCAGTGCCGGGCGACTATGCCGAAAAGCTGAATCAGTGTCCAGTTGTGTACAAAAGCCAGCACAATGACCGATGTTCGCGAAAAGTTTGTGACCAAGGCTCTAGATCTGGTCATTCGCGTTCGCGACACGTTCGGCGAAGTCCGCCGCATTGATCTCGCCAATGACCCGTTGGTCACTTTTTTCCTGGCCATTTTTGCCGAAGAACATCAGTGCCGGTGGGCCGAACAATTGGTAGTGATCGAGCAGGGCACGCTGCTCGGCATTGCTGGCGGTCATGTCGAAGCGCACCAGCCGGTAACCCTTGAGCAGGTCCAGCACACGCGGGTTGTTCAGCACTTCATGCTCAAGCACTTTGCAACTGATGCACCAGTCGGCATACCAGTCCAGCAACAGCGGCTGGCCAGCCGCCTTCGCCTCGGCCAGCACGCTGTCGAGCTGGGCTTTGGTGCTGATGGTTTGCCAGTCACCCGCAGCTTGCGGTGCGCCGGTGATACTGGCGTTGCTCGCGGTTGCAGGGCCCAGAGGGTTGAACGGATCACTGTGACCGCTTAATGCGCCGAACCAGCAGGCCAGCGCATAGACCAGCAGAAACAACCCCAGCAGTTGCGCCAAACGTTGGCGCGGGGCTTTGTAGACGAACTCGAGGGTGCCGAGAAACAGGCTCACTCCGGCCGCCAGCACACCGATCAACAGTAACGTCAGCGGGCCGGGCAGTACCCGGCTAAGCAAGCCGATCGCCAGACCCAACAGCAGCACGCCGATGGCGTTTTTCACTGTGACCAACCACGGCCCGCTTTTCGGCAGCCAGGCCGCGCCGCCAGTGGCCACCAACAACAGGGGGGCGCCCATGCCCAGGCCGAGGGCGAACAGCTTCAAGC
>NZ_WIWK01000107.1:0-20940 GCF_009600165.1 Pseudomonas sp. FSL R10-0399 | reverse complement strand
ACCCGCGAGTCCTCGGGGTGAAAGGTCGACGAGCCCACCCCGACCAACGCGGCAGCCAGCAAAATCAGTGGAAAACTGCCGACCTGAGACAACATCAAAATCCCGACCAGCGTACACACCATGCCGCACGGCAATAACAGCGGGTTGGGGTGACGGTCGGTGTAGTAACCCACCCACGGCTGCAACAGCGACGCGGTGAGTTGAAAAGTCAGGGTAATCAGACCGATCTGCGTGAAGGTCAGATCGTATTTGTCCTTGAGCAACGGATAGATCGACGGCAACACCGCCTGGATCAAGTCATTGATCAAATGCGCCAGCGCCACGGCCCCGATAATGCGCAGGACTAACGGGCTGGCTTGAGGCATTTGAAGGTCTGGCGTTGTTTTTATTGGAGTGTCGCTAATAGCCATAAGGGTTTCCAGGCAACAGATGAATGCACGTGCAAGTGCCCCAATGTGCCATTTTTTAACAAGCCAGTGCCATCCGAACCCCGAGAAACCTTAAGCGTTTGATAGCGCAGAGAAAATTTTCAGATATTTGCTTGACACACCCCCCTTACGAGGGAATAATGCGCGCCATCGGCTACATAGCTCAGTTGGTTAGAGCATAGCATTCATAATGCTGGGGTCCGGGGTTCAAGTCCCTGTGTAGCCACCAAACACCGGTTTCACCACATCGCAAGATGAAATGAAACCAACGAGAAAGCCCGCCTAGTGCGGGCTTTTTTGTGCCTGTCGATAAATAGCCTGTAGTCGCTGACGAGGAACGAAGGCTGCGATGGGTTGCGCAGCGACCCGCTTTTGAAGGGCTTGCGGCCCTTATCGCAGCCTGCGGCAGCGACTACAGAGGTTGCTAATCAGCCATTTCGTACGACGCTTCCCTTTCAATCCGCTGAAACATCCTAGAAACTTCCGTTCGCTTGTGCCTGATCATTTCGGGGAATAGTCTCGGCCCATCGCTGCAAAACAGCGGTCGGGTTTAGTCGCCCGTGTTCCCTAGGCGCAAGGCGCCACCTCCGCGAGGCGCTTTTTCTTGGCCTGCGTTTTATGGTGGCCGTGCGCAGGGCGTCCATGTGGCGCGCCGGGTTCCTAGGTGACCGGTCGACTAACCTGCGCATGGCTGCCACCCATTCGTTTAGTCGCGACAAGTGACAGCTCCTTAAACACCCTAGGAGTTGTAACAATGAAAAAGCTGGTCCCCGATCCACCCGCCCTACCCCTGCAAACTGCTGCTCAGTGCGATGCATCGTCGTTAGACCGTGCCGCCACCGATCGCGCCCTCGATTACTACCTGCACGACCATAAGCCTCCACGGCACGTGGATCAGGCCACGTATGCCATACCCGACAGCGTCAATTTAGAAGCGGCTTTGGCCCAAGCGTCAGACTTGTTGCGCTACGCGGGCGCTTCGGCGAGTGAGGCGGGGAATGGCTTGAGCGGGCATTCGCGTAGTTTGGTGTTGTCCTGCATGCACCTGGTGGAGCTGGCCAAGGCGTATGTGGATAAATCGCTGGATGGTGTGACGACGCACTAAAGCAGCACGCGCCTGAGTGCAAGCAGGCGCGTCATGGCCGATACAAGGCTATGCCTATCGAGGCGGGTACAACGCGCCCTCAATCATCTTGAGCACAACCCGGTGCAATCGCTTCAAAAATGCCTCAACCGCACTGGCCGACTCTGGATTCAAAGGCTCATGCAACAGGGTTACTTCACACACACCGCACGCCGCAGCCAGATCTTGAGCCCCTACGGTGGCTAGCGAACCATTGATTCGGTGCAGATAGCTGATCAGCTTTGAAGTATTGGAGGTTTGCAAAGCCTGCTCAGCCTGTTCCAGGTCTTCCTGCATGGTTGTCACAAACAAACGATGCATGGCTGGCGAAAGGGTTATCCAGCCTTCAAGGTCAGCAGCATGTTCAGCGGGCGCCTGTTCCTGTAGTGCCTGCGGAGCCACTGCTGCGGGTTGCCGAGAATAGGCTGCCAAGGTCTGGCGTAAGGTCTCAAGGTTCAAGGGTTTGACTAGCCAGGCGTTCATCCCGACCTTGAGGCAGTGTTCGCCCTCTTCACGTAACGCATTGGCAGTCACTCCAATAATCGGTACGTCCGAGTCCAACTGACGCAAGCGCTGGGTGAGCTGATACCCGTCGAGCTTGGGCATGTTGACGTCGGTGATCACCAGATCGAATGACGCCTCTTTCCAACGCAACAGGGCTTCTTCGCCATCTTGGGCCAACGTCACCCGTACGCCCAAGGCCTCAAGCTGTTCCTTGAGGATCTCGCGGTTGACGGGGTTGTCTTCTGCAACCAACACGCTCAAGTCCATGTCTGAAACAGGCTCGGCGATGTAGGCCGGCAGTTCGCAGGTAGAGCCTTGCGCCACCTGCATCAAGGTTTTGGCAATCGCGCGGATGTCATAGGCATTGACCTCCCAACCGCGCACTGTTTTTTGCGGCAGGCTCGGCGCGGTTCCCGTGGCGATCACTCGGGCGCCCTGCCAAAGTTGCGCAGCCAATGGATCCGGCTCAACGTCGAGCAACACGGCATCACTGTCTTCAGTGCCTGCATCCGACCAGACCAAGGCTCGCGCGCCCCAACCGCCAAGCCATTCAGTCAGGCTCTGGGCAAGATCCTTAAGCGGCGCACGCACATAAACGCTCACGCCTTGCAGATTAATGTCGGTACTGTTGGCCAGCGCACCTGCCACGATGGGCAAGCGTATATGCAATGAAAAACTGCTGCCCAAGCCAGGCTCACTGACTACTCGCAAGTGGGCGCCCATCATTTCACTGAGCCGAGCGCAGATCGACAACCCCAGCCCCGCACCACCCGCCAGCTCGCTCCCCCCCACGTGAGAAAAAGGCTTGAACAGTTTCGGCAGTTCCTGCTCGCTGATGCCCATACCGGTGTCGGAGACTTGCCATTGCAGTGAGACATGGTCGCGCTCGATGTCTGTCACTTTCAGCCGCAGGACCACACGCCCAAAATCCGTGAACTTGATGGCATTGCTGAGCAAGTTGTTGATGATTTGACGGATTCGCACCGCATCACCGCACACCAGAGGCGGCAAGGAGGCGTCAGCGCAGGCGAAAATTTTCAGGCCTTTGTTGTTTGCCGAAGCGGCATAACTGCGCACCGCATCTTCAAACACATCCAGCGGGCTAAAGGGTTTCGGCTCGACCGCCATTTGCCCGGACTCGATCTTGGACACGTCCAGCACATCGCTGATGAGTTGAAACAACACCGTCGACGAACGCTGAATGGTGCGCAGGTATTCCTGCTGACGTGCATTGAGCGGGGTCATTTCCAGCAACTCGAGATTGCCGAGTACGCCATACAGAGGCGTGCGGATTTCATGACTCATGGTGGCCAGAAACAGGGTTTTAGCCTTGCTGGCCTCATCGGCGGAGCGGCGCGCCTCCTCCATCATATTGGCGTCGTCGACATGCCGGGTGATGTCGTTGAAACCACACAGCACCACGTCTTTGCCCTTGTAACGGGTAAGCGCAAAACACACCAGAAGGTGGCGGCCGGCAACCTCCAGCTGGACCTCGCCCGGTTCACGCTTGGCATAGTCGCGCTTCAAGAGCGCGATCAATTCAGGCGTGCCCTGCCATTGCTGGGCACGCTGATTCTCCAGCAATACGATGCCCGTGCCACGCTGCACCACACACAAACCAACGGGTGCATTGTCGAGCATGACCCGATTGAACTCTTCGCTTTCAGCCAGCGACTGGTTGGCGCGGTTTGCAGGTTCGATGATTTGCAGGCGATACCAGCGGTTGAGGCGCCAGGCAATCAACGCAAACAGCAAGACCAGCACCACAGTTCCCAACAAGGGCCACTTGGCGTAACCGAAAAAGTTCTGGTAACTGATGGTGTACAGACCGACCCAAGGATCTGAGCCCCCCGAACTCAACTTGAAGTGCAAACCGTCAGACTGAAAACTCATGCCAAACGGCAAGTCATACGCATCCAGATCATCGCCCAGCAGTACCTCGCCTGCGGGCGAAATCAGCGTCAGCTGACTCTTGCTCGGGCGCATCAATAACCGCTCAAGGTCACTGATATCACTGACATCCAGCAAAGCGGTGAGGATCACGGAGTCGTCATCTGCTGGGCCGGGCAAAAAGCGATGAGACAAACCCACCCCGATAGCGCCCACGATGTATTTGCGTTTCTGGATAAGGCCGGCCGGGGCACGTACCCATAACACCTGGTTGTCATCTAGTTTAGGACCCAAGGTGACAAGCTGGTCATACAGGCGTTTGGTCACCTCAAAGAAGTTGAATTTTTGTAGCAGCGGGAACTGCCGGGCTCCATCAATACCGGGCACGGCAATGGTGAACAGGTCGGTGGGTGAAAAGACAAACACTTGGGGCGCCGTGTAATGGGAATCGGACCAATAGGCGGCAAACAGATCGGTCAACTGCACGCCAAACGAGTAAACGCCGGCCATTTGTTCAGCGCTGAACTTGTCGCGCTGGCTGACGGTAAAGGGCAGTGACTTGGCGGTATCGCGGCTCTGGAACAAACGCTCATCGGCCTGACGCATCAACTCGGTGTGTGAGCGCGGCACACTGTCTTCCAACAGATTCTCGTTATCCTGGCCATAGCTTTCGGCTGCCGTGCGCAAAAAGGCTTCATGTTCATGAATGCTTTCCATCAGCCGCGCAAAGTGAAAATCAGTCTTCTCGCCCTCCTCCTTCAACACCCAGTTAACCGCCCAATAACTCATGCTCACCAACAGCAGGGCCAGCCCGGTCAGCAGGAGCAGCAATTTATTGAGTCTGAGTGAACTCAGTGCCAAGGCACCGAGGCGTACTTTTGCTTGTTTCATGAGAGAGCCTATCAGGGGCATTGCGGCCCAAAAATATAGTGCCTACGAAAACAGGAATCGTCTGATGGGGCTCAAGCCCGGCAAATTGCATCCTATGCAACACCTGCTGCGGCGAGCCGTGAACAGGGGGGGACGATCAAAAATGGATATCACACATAATTTCTTGCAGAGGGCATCTCTCATGTTTCAAACAATCGGCAAATACACTGCGCTGTGCGGCTCCACGCTGCTGATCGCAATGGCAGCTGCCACCGTACACGCAGCTGATGGTCAAGTTGAATTCACTGGCAGCGTCAACGATAACGCCTGCACCATCAACAGCGAAAGCGTGAAAAAGTCGGTTGATATGGGCCAGGTCCGTATTGCTGACTTCCCTAACACTGTAGGCGCTGTCGCGACCTCGGGTGCTACACCGTTCTCGATCTCGCTGGAAAACTGCAGCGGTTCGACCCTGAAGAACGCTTCCATCAAGTTCAGCGGCCAACAAGCGGCATCGGACGCCACCGTACTGGGCATGGTCGGTTCTAATCAGGTATCTGGCGTAGGTATCCAGATCGCTGACGCCCGTACCGGCGACAAACTGCCTTTGAACACCGCCAGCACCGATTACGTGCTGCGCCCACAGTCCAACACGTTTGACTTTACAGCGTCCTACGTACGCCTTGTGGCTGATACCCCAGGCACCGAGGGTGCACCAGGTACCCGTGGTATCGGTACCGGTCAGGTTAACGCGCTGGCTACCTTCGACGTTACTTACAAGTAACTCATGTTTATTAACGCAAGGGCTCGTGACTAATCACGGGCTCTGGCGTTAACAAGAGGACCTCTACATGCGTTTAAAAGTTGCAGCCTTTTTGGCGTTGGCAGCAGGCTTTTGGCTGCCCCACGTTCAGGCAGGCGTCAATGTCGGCTCCACACGCGTCGTCTACCAAAGCAAGGAAAAGGAAGCCAACCTATCACTCTCAAACTCGGGCGAAGATGGCGTTCCGTATCTGGTGCAATCGTGGGTCAGCCCTTATGACAATAAGGATGACAGTGCAGATGAATTCATCATCACGCCGCCCCTGTTCCGCCTGGACGCCAAAGCTCAGAACATCCTGCGAATCATCGCCACCAACGTTAAAAGCCTGCCCACCGACAAAGAAAGCCTGTTTTTACTGAATGTCAAAGCGATCCCGGCCAAGAGTGCCGAGCAAAGCAGCCAGAACGTGCTGCAGATCGCCCTTAAGACCACCATCAAACTGTTCTACCGCCCTGCCGGCTTGCAGGGTTCTCTGCCTGAGGCTGTTGAAAAACTTCAATGGCGTGCTGAAGGCGGAAAACTGACGGTTCAAAACCCGTCGGGCTACAACGTAGTCGTCAGTGACTTGCTGATTAACAACACGGCCAGCAAAGGCATGCCCGAGGTGATCAAGCCCGGCAGCACCGTCGCCACGGCGATCGCGCTGAAAAACAGCGACACGCTGGAACTCAGCTACATCAATGAATACGGCAGCACCGTCAAAGCGGCACCTGTTACCCCTCATTGATTCGTGAATGAACCGTTGAACAGAAGGATTCCCTCATGCTGCGAGTGCGCATGTGCGCCTTCGCGCGCCGAGTAAAAAACTTAAGTACGTTAAGCCTTAGTGTTCTCGGCTTCACCGCAACTGCAGCGCATGCGGAATTCAGCTTCGACTCTTCCTTTCTCGAAATTGGTGGCGGTAACACGTCGTCCGAAGTGGCTGAGCAAGTTAAAGCCATGAGCCAGGGGCAATTGCCCGGGATTTACCGGGTTGACCTGTCAGTGGATGACCGGGTGGTTGAACAACGCGACATGAACTTTATTCGCGAGACCCCGAGCCAGGTATCTACACCTAACGGCCTGTTCCCGTGCTTTAGCCTTCAAGCCCTGACGGAGCTGGGCATTGACCCCGCGCGCCTGAAGGACGCAGAGATCAGCCCTGACAAGTGTGTGTACTTCAACCGTGAATTGACCGGCGTCACGTACGACTACGACTTCAATAAACAAAGCCTGAACCTGCAAGTGCCTCAGGCTTTTATCGGCGATGTGCCGTTCGAGACTCGCCGCAAAAACTGGAGCAACGGCGAGCAGGTTGCATTTGCCAATTACAGCTTTTCCGGCAGTAACTACGAAACCCAGACCGGCAACCGCCAATCCCAGTTCGGCAGTGTACACAGCGGCATTAATAGCGGTGCCTGGCGCTTTCGCAACTTTTCGACCTGGCAAAAAAGCACCAATGTCGAAGGCAGCTGGAAGTCCGTAGACACCTATGTCCAGCATGACCTGGGCAACCTGATGGCCATTGCCACCGTTGGTGAAAGCTCAACCGACAGCGACCTGTTTGACACGATCTCGTATCGCGGTGTGGGCATTGCGTCTGACCTGGACATGCTGCCCGATGATGCGCGCAACTTTGCCCCGGTGATCCGTGGGGTGGCCAACGGTCGCTCGCTGGTGACCTTGCGCCAGCGCGGCTATGTGATCAGTGAACAGTGGGTGCCGTCCGGACCTTTCGCCCTTAAGGGCCTGTACTCGACGTCCAGCAACGGTGACATCGAAGTGACGGTCGAAGGCCCCAATGGTGAGCGCCAGGTGTATATCCAGTCGTTCTCGTCGGTGCCGTATATGTTGCGCGAAGGCCAACAGAGCTACTCGGTCACAGCGGGGCAATTCCGCCCGGCAGACGGTGCGCTGAACTCGCAGAAACCCACCTTTGTTCAGGGTACCTACCGTCGCGGGCTGACAGAGGGCACCACGCTGTTTGGTGGCTCTATCGTCAGCGAGCAATACAAATCGGCGCTGGTGGGCTTTGCCCATGACTTCGCTGGCTTCGGCGCCATTTCGCTGGATGTGACCCATGCCATCAGTGATGACATAGGCACGGATTCCAAGACCCTGTCAGGGCAGTCGTACCGGTTTCGCTACTCCAAGTCCATCGACTTGACCGATACCAGCTTCAGCCTGGTGGGCTATCGCTACTCCACCAACGGCTATTACAGTTTTAACGAGGCCATCAGCGCACGCGCCAACAATACGCTGGTGCCGTACACAGATGAAACGCTCAGTAATAACGCTGCTTTTTCTCCCTATTTGGGCGGCCATATGAAAAGCAGCTTTACCGCCAACGTATCGCAACAACTGGGCAACTATGGCGGCATGTACGCCAACCTGACCAAAACCGATTACTGGAACAGGGCCCAAAGCAATACGTCCATTCAAGTGGGCTACAGCTTCAGTGTCGGCAGTGCTTCGTACAACGTAGGCCTGGCCCAGAACAGCGGCACCGGCGATGACATCCGCAGCGTGTCACTGAGCGTCAGTCTACCGCTGGGTAACCCCGGCAGCAGCAGCCGTGTCGGCCTGAGTACCAACCAGGACACGGCCGGTAATGCGTCGCGTAACGCGACATTCAGCGGCAATCAATTTCAGAACGACGCGCTGTCTTACACCTTGGGTATTAACCAGCAGATCAGCGATGAAGATCGCGTGCTGGGCAGTTCGATCGCGGCCCGTTACAACGCCGCCAATGCCATATGGCACGGCTCATACAACAGGGATCAAAACACCCGTCAGATGGACTACGGCGTGGAAGGCGGCGTCGTTGCCACTCGCGAAACCCTGATGTTCACCCAGCCATTGGGCGAAACCAACATCATCGTGGCCACGCCGGGGGCCGCCAATGTCGGTGTGTTGACCAAAAGCGGGATCAAGACCAACAGCAGTGGCTACACGATTATTCCGTCAGCCCAGCCGTACCGCAAAAACAAGGTGTCACTCAACACTGACTCGCTCTCGGACAACACGGATATCGCGAACTTGGTGCAGGAAGTCACCCCTAATCGAGGCGCTTTTGTGATGGCTAATTTTGAAACCCACAACGGTCGCCGCCTGTTGCTCAGCATTACCTCCAGCAATGGCAAACCGGCGCCCTTCGCTGCTGAAGCTCAACTGTTCGACCTCGATGGCACGCTACTGAGCAGCGCCATGGTCGCGGATAAAGGCCGGGTATTTATGACCGGCGTACCTGAAAAGGCGCGCCTGCAGATTAACGTTAGCGGCCAGCCGTGGTGCACCCAAGACCTGGACCTGAACACCTATAACCTGTCTGACGCGGGCATTGGGCAAGTGCAACTGCGTTGCAATGCCCAACTGGCCACGCCGACAGACACAAAGGGGACTCCCGATGCATGATTCCACCGCTAAACCCCGTCGTATGAAGTGGCCAACCCTGGTGGTGCTAGCACTCGGCTTGCTGTTCAGTCTGGCCAGTCAGCAGGCTTTTGCTTTTTACGAAAACAA
Source organism: Pseudomonas sp. FSL R10-0399 (assembly GCF_009600165.1). Lineage (NCBI taxonomy): Bacteria > Pseudomonadati > Pseudomonadota > Gammaproteobacteria > Pseudomonadales > Pseudomonadaceae > Pseudomonas > Pseudomonas sp. FSL R10-0399. Next base: position 11,801 of record NZ_WIWK01000107.1, on the reverse strand, counting down.
CATGACCTGCACGGCTACGGGTAACCAGGGCATGGTCGATTTGGGAACCCTGGCGCCATCCGCAGTTATCCAAGTAAACATGACCGCAAACTGCCGAGTCACGCGATGGTTCCCGGTGGGAGCGAATCTCTCTTTCACGCAGCTCAACGCAGTAGGTAAAAGTAATGACTTCGTAGCGTTTCACAAGAACAGCACTCGATTCCTGACAAACGGTGGGATGGGTACAACCGGTACGACCTGCGTGCCAAGCAGTTGTGTGCCCTTGGCGGTAGGCACCACATTTTCATATGACGTGCTTTTTGCCGCTAGTGCGCCGTCTACACCGGGCTCTTATCAGGTGGGCGTGAGTCTTTTTGTTACGTCCACTGGGGGGTGGGAGCTGTACTCAGACTATCTTCAAACCATCCTTATCAAATACACCGTGTCTCAACCTGCCTGTTCGCTGGGTTCTGCTAAAACCATGAACCTGTCTTTTGGCACGCTCAACAGCAGCGATTTCGCCACCAGTCAGCAAGTGGCCAATGTCACGATGAACTGCACCAAAGGCACGCAAGTGACTGCCACTCTGGTGCCGACCCAAGCCGCCATCAGCGGCAGCACGGGCGTTTCGGCCACCACGCTGGCCGGGCTGTCGATGGCCGCTACCTGGGCCGATAACGATACCGCCGTAACCTTTAACAGCCCGCGCTCGTTAACCCTGAGAACTGGCGCCAATACCATCGGCGTGGGCTTTCGGCCGCGCCTGAATACCAGCGTATCGCCGACCGGCAACTTCAGTAGCCAATACACCCTCAACATCACCTATCTCTGATCAACCACAGGAGCTCGACCATGAAATTACGCTTAGCGCTGGCCGCAGCACTGATGGGGGGGCTGGCTTGCACATCGGCCCATGCAGTAACAGATAGCGTGACCATCAACGTCAGCGGCACGTTGACCCGCCCGCCCTGCACCATGACCAGCAGCAAGACCCTGACCGCCAACTTTGGCACCTTGCGCTACGACCAGATTGCCGCGGCTGACATGATTGATCTGCCGGTCACCCTGACGTGCCCCGCGAACTCCTCACTGAGCGTCAGCCTCAAGGCCAGCGCCCTTGTTTCGGGGTCTACCACCCAAGGATGGGCAGGCAAAGATTATTTGGGCTACTCCATGTACTTAAAAAGCGATAACAGCTTGCTCAATCTAAGCGGCGTAAAGCGTAATTTGACCAACCAAAGCGGTACCGTTGACCTGAGCATGAAAATTAAACTGGTCACATTCGGTGCGGTAAACGAAGGTGCTTTCAGCACGTCAGCAGTGCTTAGCATTGAGTACTTGTGATGGATCTTCGCTTATCCATCCGACCTCATAGCCAACAACAGGAACGCATCATGAATAAACACCTTATAGCCCTTTCACTGCTGGGCATGGTCATGTGTGGCAACGCCTATGCTGACAGCGACAGCAGCACACTTACCGTTAAAGGCACGTTGATTCGTCCACCTTGCACATTGACCAGCAATAAGGTGCTGACCGCCGATTTCGGCACCCTGCGTTATGACCAGGTGAGCACTGCTGCACAAATCGATGTCCCGGTGATCATGACGTGCCCGCCAAACTCAGTGTTGAATATCAGTGTCACGGCGTCTTCGGCGCTGTCGGACACCGTGGCTTCGGCAGGCAGGACAAACCTGGGTTATTCACTGTTCTGGAAAAGTGACAGCACAGTCATCAACATCAAAGGCACCAAGCGCAACGTCACCAACCTCAATGGTGCGGTTGATCTGAGCATGAAGGCTAAATTGATTGCGCAAGGTGCACTGTCCGAAGGCACGTTCACGGCCTCCGCTGTAATTAATATCGACTACTTGTGATATGCCCATGATTGCTCGAATAACTCTATGGTTCGCGCTATTGGTCGTACTCGTGCTGGGTTTGAGTACTGTCAGCTGCGCCGCAGACGCCCCTTCACTGGATATCAAGGGCACGCTGATAAAACCGCCGTGCACGGCCAGTTTCCCGGCCTCGCAAAGTATTAACATCCCGAAGGTGAACCTTAATTCACTGCGCACTGACATCAGTGAATGGACCGATGTGGACCTCGATTTCACGTGCACCAAAGGCAGCCTTGTGCACCTGCGCTTAAGCGCCGGCAGCGGTTCTTTTGACAGTACGACGCTGCGCACCTCGCTCGACAAGCTGGGGCTAAAAACCCGCCTGAGCAACATGACCCTTACCGAGAAAGTGATGGATTTGAAGCTGGGCGACCAACTGATCTTCCCCATTCAAGACACGCAGCTAAAGCTCAAACTGTCGGTCAGACCGGTGAAAACCGGGCAAGAACTGCCCGAGATAGGCAATTACAGCTCAACCCTGTTGCTGGAAATGATCTACCTGTAACTCAAGCCAGTCAGGCAAACAGATTGGCCTTGATGCACAGAATCAACAGCGCCTGATCACTGTCGACATCAAGCTTGCGCATGCCTGATATTTTCAGCGTGCTGATGGTTTTGATACTGCGATTCAAGCTCTGCGCTACATCACTCACGCTCATGCCTGAGGCAAACAGACGCAAGACTTCAAACTCCTTGACCGAGAGCTGGCTGAGCTTGTGCGAAATGCCGTCCATTTCTTCGCTCGACGCGCCCTCATGCGAGTTGTGCTGGTAATGCCCTTCACGATAGAACGCATCCAGCGCCACCAGAATCTGCTCCAGACCGGCGTTCTTGGAAATCACACCGCTAATCCCTAACTCATACAGCCAGGCCAGAATCTGCGGGTTGGAAATCACCGTCAGGATCAACACCCGGGGCTCAGGGAAATGCCGGCGCAAATACTCGACCAGGCGCGTGCCGTCGCCATATTGTTCATCGCCCGGCATGTTGTAGTCGGTAATGATCACGTCAGGTCGCAGTTGCGACACCTTGCTGATCAACTCAGACGAATTCATGGCTTCACCCACGACCTTGAAACGCGGATCACGCTCTATGATTTCGCGCACGCCCATCAACACAATCGGATGATCGTCGGCCAGTAATACTCTCATTTTGGGCATGACGTTTATGACTCCAGTCCTGAAAGACAGGTTGCTGTGAACGGCCGGGATAGAAGGCTTATGACTCGAAAGGATCGGCCTTGATACAGTAAGTGAGCAGCGCGTGATCCGTGAGCACTTCCAGCTTGTGCATCGCAGAAATTTTTTGTGTGCTGACGGTTTTTACGCTGCGGTTTAACAGCTTGGCAATCTCGCTCACGGTGCTTCCAGTTACAAACAGCCGTAGCACCTCAACCTCGCGCGGCGAAAGGTTGGAGAAACGCTCATCGATCACTTTAGCGTTGGCCAGAACAGACATTGGCTGGACACTCGGCGCGACATAAGGCCGATCATTGGCCAAGGCGTTCAGCGCCTTGCCGATTTCTTCGTGGATGTGGTTTTTGGCAATCACCCCCGCCACGCCCATTTCCAATAATCGGGAGATGATCAGTTGATTGCTGACCATGGTCAGCACCAGAATTTTCACCGCCGGAAACTGTTCAATGATGTATTCGATCAACTGCAGGCCATCACCGTAAAGGTCATCACCGGGCATGTTGAAGTCGGTTATGACCAGATCGAGCTGATTCGACACCAACAGTTTGATCAACTGCGATGAGCTGACGGCCTCCCCGACCAACTCAAAACGCGTGTCGCGCTGGATCATCTCCCGCAGGCCTACTAAAACCACCGGGTGGTCATCGGCAATTACTGCCTTTATTTCGTGCATTGCCCTGACTCCAAATTAATGACGCATCGCTCTTTATCGCTGAGTGAATTCGAGGTTAGGCCAGTGTTCGCCCGGTCAATCGAGCGAACAATGATCAGGGCGTACACAGACGTACACATCACCAATCTGGAGTGCATGGACGGCAAGGTCAGCCTGCTTGAAATCCCCCTCGCAGGACTGCAAAAGGCAGCACTCCTTGCTTCCTTGAACCGCTGATACGTTGTGCTGAAAGAATAAAAAAGTTGGCCGAGCGGCCTGCCCATCATTTTTTGTGCAACGTTACCCCCATGATGGCTTGGAGCTATCCTCCAACAAAAGAGTTCCAAAATCAGCCGGTGAAACAGCCCCGCAAATCAGAAAACCCTGCGCTTGATCACAGCCAATACGACGCAGAAACGCTAGCTCTGCCTGAGTTTCTACGCCTTCGGCGACCACCGTCAGGCCAAGCTTTCGACTCAACTCAACCAGGCTGCGCAAGGCAGAAGCCAGATTTTCATTTTCGACACAGCCATGCACCAGCGAACGATCAATTTTGAGTTCACTGAAAGGCGTGGACACCAGATTGAAATAAGAACTAAACCCCTGACCGAAGTCATCCTGGGCCAAGCCGAACCCCATCATCCTTAAGCGGCAAGCCCCTGCGTAATAATTACTGAGCTCTTTGGTGGTTGAGCTTTCCATAAGCTCAAACACGATGCTGCGCGGCTCCCCGCCCTCAGCCACCACGTAATCACGCAAGCGGTCCGCCAATTGGTGGTTATCCAGCAAATGCGTGGGCAGGTTGATGGAGACGGGAATATCCCACCCTTGGTCGCGCCATTTTCTTTGCGCTTGCAGGGTTTGCTCCATCATCAACCACAATAGACGCTCTTCCAGCCCCTGTTTTATCAACAATGATAAAAAATCTTTGGGGAGTAATGTTCCGGCTTCCGGGTGGACCCAGCGCACCAATGCCTCGGCACTGAGAATATTGCCGTTGAGCAAGGACTTCTTAGGCTGGAACCAGGCCTGGATCTCGGCGTTGTCCATCGCTCGCACAATGCTGAACGGGTCGACTTCAATGGTCAGCGCAGGGTCTGTCAGACCGTTCAGGCAGTAAGCAGCCATCTGCTCCTTTAAGCGCATGACGGCATTGAGCTCAACCGGCTTGGAGATTAAACCAACTACCGATATACCCAGGTTTTTTGCCACCAGCCCCGCGCTGATCAACATACGCCGTGATGACGCACTCATCAGCGCCAGCGCCGGACGCTTTTTCAATGCGGCAATTTTTTGGATCAACTGCACACCATCCATGACGGGCATCAGTAAATCGGTGAGGAGCAGGTCATAGTTATGGCGCGCCAGGTGCTCTAACGCCTCATCGCCATCCCATACAGTGTCAACCTTAAAGCCGCCCACCTCACTGAACACATTCAGCAAGTACTCATGCTGAAAAGGATGATCCTCAACGACCAAAACACGATATGGTTTCACTGGACCCTCCTTTAGAAGTGCTGAAGACAGTTGTACAAGGTGTGCAGCGTAAAAGGCTTGATCAAACAGTGGTTCATCCCCGCGCGCAGGCAGCGCTCACCCTCATCGCGCATCGCATTGGCGGTGGCACCGATAATGGGCTGGGTCACGTTCATGGAGCGCAATTGGGCTGCCAATTCATAACCGTTCATTCTCGGCATATTGACGTCAGTCAGTACCAGATCGAACTTGGCGTCTTGCCACATGCCCAAGGCCTCCAGCCCATCACTGGCCAAGGTCACTGAACAGCCAAGTTCCTCCAATTGATCACGCAAAATCAACTGATTGATCACGTTGTCTTCAGCGACCAGGATTCTCAGATCAAGTTTGAACTCGTGCTTTTCAGCTTCCGGGTCAAGGAGCGTATCAGCGCTGGTGCCTTGTGCCTTGGACAAGGCACGGTAGACGTCTTGCAAGCTATTCAGATTAGCCTGCCAACACAGAGTGCCCGGATTGATCGGTGACGACAGGTCACTGGCGGCCACTACGGCAGGGCCGGTCCACTCGGGCTCCAATCGTTGCGCAAAAGCCCCAGGGTGCAGCTCCAGTAACACGTCGCCCTTTAGTACGTCGCCAGGCTTGGGCAGGCCTATATGGGCACGCGCGCCCCAGCGACGTAACCAGCCGCAGTAACACTCGGCCAGCTCACGCAGGGGTGATACCACGTACACCACACTGGGCGCCAAATCGCCCATGGGGCTTGGGTGCTCTTTGTCTCGCACCTGCTCCAAAGGCAAATACAGGGTAAAACTACTGCCTAAACCGGGTTCACTCACCAGCCGCATGCTGCCGTTCATCAGGTGCATAAGGCGCTTGCAGATGGAGAGACCCAAGCCGGTTCCGGCAACCACATTTTTTGCCGACTCCACTTGGTAAAAAGGCTCGAACAACCGCGCTTGTTCTTCAATGGCGATGCCTTTTCCGGTGTCCGACACCTGCCAATGCAGCAAGACGCGCTCATCATCACGGCTGTCCATTTTGAGCCGCAGGACAATTTTGCCGTTGTCGGTGAATTTCAACGCATTGTTGAGCAGGTTATTGAGGATCTGGCGGATACGGGTGACATCCCCGCTGAGCCACTCGGGCACAGTCGAATCAATCAAGGCAAACAGTTGCAAGCCCTTTGCTTGCGCAGCCCCGCTATAGCCTTGAACAACTTCTTCGATCAGCTCCATGGGGCTGAAGGTGTTCAATTCCAGCTGCAACTGGCCCGCTTCAATGCGTGACACATCCAGCACGTCGCAAATCAATTGCAGCAAATTGCCAGATGAGCGCTCGATGGCTTTCAGGTAGTTGTTTTGCTGGTCATTAAGCTCAGTGCGTGCCAGCAGTTCGAGCGTGCCTAAAACGCCATACAGCGGGGTTCGAATTTCATGGCTCATGGTCGCCAAAAATAGAGTCTTGGCCTCATTGGCACGATCAGCCAATTGCCGGGCGCGCTCCAGCGTCACTTCAATTTGCTTACGTGCTGTGATGTCGCTGAAGGCGCAAATCAGCACGTCCTGGCCGTTATAACGAGTCGGCGCGAATGCGAGGTAGAGAAGCCGGCCATCTTCCATCTCTACTTCATCGCTGGTGCTCGCATCACGTTGGTCAAACGCACGAGAAATCCAACCATGGCACAATTTGCTTCGCTCACGGCCGCTACCCAGCCACTGTTGCGACAGGGAGTTTTCCAGCACCACCGTGCCATCTGTACGGCGAATTACGCACAGCGCAACCGGAGCAATTTGCAATACGGCGCGGTTGAACGCCTCACTTTCAATCAGTGCTTGAATACGTTTTTCACCCGGGGTGATCAGCCGCTTGTCGATGCGCGCAATGAGCAGGCGCAATCCGATGCACGATGCGATCAACAAGAACACACAGCCCAGTAAAGGCCACATCAAAACAGGCAACAGGGTACGAATATCTACGGCATAGACGATTTGCCAATTCGAATAACCAAGTTTTTTTCTGATCGCCAGACTGTCTGGAAACCATCCACGCCCAATAAAGCCGAAAGAGTTTTTAGGCGCCAGCGTGTGCAAAGAGTCCACTAACGTGGATTGCACCGCATTGGTGAAAATAATTTGCCCATTGCCGTCCAGCAGCATGAAATCGCCAGCGCTTTCACTGCTCAAGGCGTCTATAAGATCCGCGCCTTCGACCTCAATGCCCAACCACCCTGATGCCAGGTTGCGGTTATCCAGTCGGGCAAATAGATAAAAGGGCGAATCCAGGGCTTTTTTATCAGTCAGCCATAGATCATCGCGTAGTGAATACCATTTGCTGGCTTCATCCTCCAGACGTTGCAGGATCTCCTTGGGCACGGGCCTCAAGTGACTTGTGGTGTTAAACAAGCGAACCACCTCTGGGTCTTGCGCTTGCGACACATACAACAGACTGACTTTACTCTCGGACAGGTGCTCTACCATCCGCTGGGTCAGCCATAGGTTCCAGCGATCATTTTCGCTGCCCAGACTAATGCTTGTCTCTTCTTCAGGATCAACACTGATGAAGGGCGCGTGGCCGGGTTTATCAGGCACAGCCGCTAGCACCAGACTCTTGAGCAAAGTCTGGCGGCTGACGAAAAAATCCTGGGCATTGAACACCGCTTCGTTCATGACACTGCGGCGCTGAGAGACCTCTTGGTTAAACACCGCGCGCAAATAGATCAACGAGCCAGCAATCACCGCAATGATCAGGCCAGAGGCAAATAAGTGGAGTAGTTTTCGGGCAGCTTGAGGAGTCGATTTCATCCCGCGAGCCTAAGCCGCGAAAATGTTAAAAATAATCAGACAATTCCTGAAACGGCAAAATCAAGTCGCTGGCGAGTGACCCAGGGCTGCGGCCCTCGCCAGCGATCACGGGCTTAGGAAGGCAGAAGCGCGCTCAGGTCCAGGCGGCCGTCTTTAAGCGGCGGGCACCAGTAGTAACCACCGTTCAACGGGCGGCTGAAGCTGTAGAGGGCGTCTACAATGCCGTCTTCCATGCCGCTCATGCGGCGCAGTTGAACTTCAAACGCGTTCAAGGTACGGCTGAACGAGACGAACATCAGCCCCGATTTGCCGTTTTCAATCCAGGGCATGGAGCGGCGTACGGTGAAGGCCTCAGGCGAGAAGCTCTCTTGTGCGGTGCGTTTGACGTGAGCCGATTCCGGCGCGTCGTCCAGTTCTTCGTTGTCGCTTTTACGGCGGCCAATCATGTTGTCCTGTTCGGCCTGCGGGCGGGCGGCAAAGCCATTGAGGTCGTGTTGCCACTGTTGCACGGCAACAAACACGCCGCCGTCCAGCCCCGGACCTGCATTGGTGACGATGGCCGCGTCTACGGCCGCTTCGTCCACCGGGTTCTCGGTGCCGTCTTCATAGCCGGTCAGGTCGCGGTCGGTGTTGTAGAGGAAGCCTTCGGTCACTTGCAACAGGTTGAACGCAGGCGCCAGCGCCGTTTCAATGGCCTGGCTGCGGTGCAACAGCTCACCACGATCATCACCCCACAACCACAGCCACAGGGCGTGTTGGGTCGACGGGTTTTCAACCACGGCATTGAGTGCGGGGAAGACGCGCAGCCCCGGCACTTTTGCGCCCAAGGCCAGTACCAGCGGTGAACCCAAGCCTGCTACCACGCTTTTGCCGTCTACCCACTGCGACAAGGTGTCGAGTGCAGCCGGCAGTGCTTCTACAGACTTGAGGGCGAAAAACATATAGCGCGCCTGCGGCGGCACGGGTTTGGCGAGGATGCCGGGCTGGTAAAGACTCATAGAAACTCCTTCAGGAAAGCCTGGAGTTTACGCCTCACCAGCGACTTTTCGGACACCAAAGGTTATTTTTGTTGGCCCACGCCCTATGTAGATCAAGTCTTAGGCTGATAGCTGATTAGCAAATCGCCCTACGACATCTACCACCTTTTTCGCGCCATCCTGAATTTCGACAATCACCGTGCCGGCTTCCGCGGCCAGAGACAGGCCCTCTTCGGCTTGCCGTTTGCCGTCAGCAATCAACGCCACGGCATGGCTTGCCATGTCTTGGTTCTTACGCACCACAGAGATGATTTCTTCGGTGGCCTTGCTGGTGCGCGAAGCCAGTTGACGCACTTCATCGGCCACCACGGCAAAGCCGCGCCCTTGCTCACCCGCGCGGGCGGCTTCAATCGCGGCGTTAAGCGCCAGCAAGTTGGTTTGCTCGGCAATCGCGCTGATGGTTTTGACGATGCTGCCAATGACCTGCGACTGATCGTTCAGTGCTTCGATGCCATCGCCTGCTTGCTGCATGTGCTTGGCCAGCTCACGCATCACATCGACCGCTTGTGTCACGACGATGGTCCCGCGTTGAGCGCTGTTGTCGGTGTGCAACGAGGTGCTGTAGGCAATCCCCGCCGCCTCGGACACGGCTTGTTCCTGCTGCACTTGGTCGGTGATGACGGTGGCGAATTTCACCACTTTATAAAGGTTGTCATTGGCGTCGCGCACCGGGTTGTAGGAAGCCTCAAGCCAGACTTCACGCCCCTGGCTATCAATACGCTTAAAACGATCGGCAACAAACTCCCCCGCGTTCAAGCGCTTCCAGAAGACTTCATATTCAGCGCTGCTCTGCTCTTGGGAGGTACAGAACATACGATGATGCCGACCCTGAATCTGCGCCAGCGAGTAACCCATACCCCGCAGGAAACGGTCGTTGGCCGTGAGCACTTCACCCTTGAGATTGAACTCGATAACGGCGGTTGAACGCATCAGCGCGTCCATCAGGTTTTCGTGGTCACGCGAGGCTTCTATGGTGCGAGTCAGGTCGCTGGAAAAAATCGAGATGCGCATAATCTGACCGCTGGAGTTGCGCACCGGCTGCATGATTGAGCGCAGCCAGGCTTCCTGCCCATTGCCCCGGAGCAAACGCACGGTACCGCTGTAATGCTCACCACGGTTCATGGCATTTTTAAAACGCAGATGATGCTCGTCATGCTTTAAATGAGCCGGCACCAACTCATCAATATGCCGCCCCAGGAGCTGGCTGCCCGAGTAGTTCATGTCGTGAGTGAAGTTGCCATTGACCGACTCGACACGCCCATCAGGGTCCAGGCTCATGCAGAGCATTTCGCTCTCCAGGCTGTCTTTGATTTGCTGAATTGAGGACAGTTCTTCGCGAAGAGCTGACAGCTCCTGTTTCAAGCGTTTGTTAAACATGGGGGATACCAAGGGATAGGAAGCGCGTGATAGAAGCATCGGCTTTCGCCTGCGTTTCTAAAGGCTTCCTGACGAGCGGTCATGTGCTGAAAAAGCTGAACAAACCGGCTGCTTGCCATGGGTACTGTAACGCGATTGTGGGAGCTGGTTTACCAGCGATTCAGGCGACTCGATCGCTCAGAAAAACCGAGTTGATACTATCGCTGGCAAGCCGGCTCCCACTTGCATGTGTAACGGTTTAAACAGGTTTTACCGGGAGCAGGCGGTATTGCGGTGGCAGTTGGTCCAGACCACTGATGGTGGTATCGAGGCTTTTCCAGCGGCCGTCTTTAATGCCGTAGATGCAACCGTGAACCGAGAGCTTTTGCCCGCGATGCCAGGCGTTTTGCACAATGTTGGTGTGCCCGACGTTGGCCACTTGCTGGATGACGTTCAACTCGCACAGCGAGCACTTTTCTTACGCGCACTTACTCCGCCATAGGATGGCAAGCGCTTGTCATAAGAGCGCGCAGCGCGTGGCTGCGCGCGCAGGCTTTACACGTTACTTGGCTTTATCGCCGCAGTGGCAGCCGCTGGAGGTGCTGCACGCCTGGCCTTTGGGGTGATGGTCGGCACACGCCTGGCAGCAGTAGTGCTTGCCATCGCGCTCGATGCCGTGGCTACCGACTTTGCAGTTACAACTCGGACAATCACACGTGTGTTCTTTCATTTTCAACTCCATGTTGTCAGGTCGTTATCAAGCGACAGGCGTGCCGCTTACAAGCAATGACTGTAGACGCTGGGGCAGAGTTCAAAGGTCAGCCTATCGGAAAGCCGCCGAAATTCATTTACTGTACCCACCAGCCCAGCTGTAAACCGCGAGCCTGAGGGCTCGCAGTGAGATTGGGCACCCAATAATCATAAGAAAGTCGAGGTTTCCCCCATGGCCGCTGAGATGACCGACAGTCGCTCTGCCCGCTTTGCCCTGCGCTGCTCCAACTTTGCCGAACGCTGGTTCCCAGACTCCTGGGTGTTTGCCGCCGTTGCGGTGATCGTCGTGGCGCTCGCCACTCTGATAATGGGCGCCAAACCCACGGATGCCGCGATGGCGTTTGGTGACGGGTTCTGGAGCCTGATCCCCTTTACCATGCAAATGGCCTTCGTGGTGATTGGTGGTTACGTGGTCGCCAGCTCGCCACCCGCGGTGAAGCTGATCGACAAACTCGCCAAGGTGCCGAAAAACGGTCGCCAGGCGGTGTGTTGGGTGGCGTTGATTTCAATGGTTGCCTCGTTGCTCAACTGGGGCTTGTCGCTGGTGTTTGGCGGGCTGCTGGTGCGCGCCCTGGCCCGGCGCACCAACTTGCGCATGGACTATCGCGCAGCCGGGGCTGCTGCCTACTTGGGGC